>NZ_BAAFRY010000011.1:0-71570 GCF_045866295.1 Ferrigenium sp. UT5 | reverse complement strand
ATGGGCAGCAGCCAGAAAAAACCCGCCCGAAGATAGCAAGGTAATTGCGCTCAACGGGTGAGAGAAAGCAGATTTACTGAATCGAATTTACAGCAAATTTTGGACTTGACCCGCCCCGGGTTTGCGGCACCAGCAGGGTCATCGCTGCTTGCGCGAATGTCTAACACCTATGAGCTATCTTGCTCCACCCTTCATGGTTATGGACGTTTCAGGGCGGCTTATTCCTATAATGCAAGTCAGGTTTAGGGACGCCACATTTTTTGTAACTTGATTAACACTTCCAAGGAGAAACGAGCATGAATTTTGACAAAGAACTGAACGCGCGCAACCTGTCCTGTCCATTGCCCATCGTCAAGACGAAAAAAGCCTTGAACGATATGACCTCCAATCAAGTGCTCAAGGTCATCTCGACCGATTCCGGTTCCGTCAAGGACATGGCCGCCTTTGCCGAACAAACCGGGAATACGCTGCTGGGGCAGGAAGAGGCCAACGGCGAATTTGTTTTCTACATGAAGAAGAAATAAAACCGATTATTCCAATAGATGCAATTTTCAAGGAGCAAGCACCATGGCTAAAAAAATGGCGCTCATCGCCACCAAAGGCACGCTGGATATGGCGTATCCGCCGTTCATCCTAGCCTCGACTGCGGCGGCACTGGGTTATGAAGTGCAGGTGTTTTTCACGTTTTACGGTTTACCCTTGTTGCGCAAAGATTTGTCCGACGTAAAGATCAGCCCGCTGGCGAATCCCGCCATGCCGATGCCTATCCCGATGCCGGTGTTGGTGCAGGCGTTGCCAGGCATGGAATCCGTGGCGACCATGATGATGAAGCAGAAATTGGCCAAGCATGGGGTGGCTACGCTGGAGGAATTGCGCGACATGTGCCTGGAAATGGATGTGAAATTCATCGCCTGCCAGATGACGGTGGATCTGTTCGAATTCGACAAGAGCGAATTCATCGAGCAGTGTGAATATGGCGGTGCCACGACGTTTATGGCTTTTGCAGGCGATGCGGACATTTGTCTGTTCATCTAAGTTGTTGCAACACGTTGTACCCATAGTGAATATGTCCACTCAATCAGGGAGAGAACGATGAAATTCAGCAAATCAGCAGTTGTTTTGTTCGTACTAGGTGCACTGGCTACGCAATACGCGCAGGCCACCAACGGATATTTTGCCCATGGCTACGGGATCAAGTCCAAAGGAATGGCAGGGGTGGGGTATGCCTTGCCACAAGACTCGATCGCTGCGGCGATTAACCCCGCCGGAATGGCACTGCTGGGCGACCGCATGGATGTCGGGTTGGACCTGTTCCGCCCGCAACGCCAATCCAGTGTGGCTGGCAATGGGGCCGGCCTGGATGGCACCTACAAGGGCAATGACACCAGCGTCTTTCCGATTCCTGAATTTGGTTATAACAAAATGATCCGTCCGGATATGTCGCTCGGTGTGTCCGTCTATGGCAACGGTGGCATGAATACCGACTACAAGAACAGCCCGTTCACCGCTTTCGGCGGCTCCAGTCCGGCCGGCGTGAATCTGGCGCAACTTTTTGTTGCGCCCACGGTGGCGTTCAAACTGGGCGAGCACAATGCCGTCGGCGTCTCGCTCAATTTGGCTTACCAGATCTTCGAAGCCAAGGGATTGCAACCCTTTCAAGCGCTGTCCAGCGATCCAAACCACGTGACCAACAATGGAGTCGATGGCTCAGCTGGCTACGGTGTGCATATCGGCTGGACCGGTCAAGTTACCGACATGATCAGCCTGGGGGCGACATACCAGAGCAAGACGAACATGCAGAAGTTTAAAAAATATGCCGGTCTGTTTGCGCAGGGCGGCGGGTTTGACATCCCCGCCACTTATGGCGCGGGGATCGCAGTAAGGCCGTTGCCGCAAACCGTCATCGGGTTCGATGTGCAGCAGGTTCAGTATGGCGACATCAAGTCGATCGCCAATACCAACGCACAGGGAGGGCCGCTGGGTGCGGCAAACGGCGCGGGTTTTGGCTGGAAAAACATGACGGCTTACAAATTCGGGATTAGTCACGAATATGACAAGCAACTGACCTTGCGTGCGGGGTTCAGCACCAATAACCAGCAGATTCCGAGCAGTCAGACATTCTTCAATATCCTGGCGCCGGGGGTGGTGAAGAATCACCTGACCTTGGGTGCGACCTGGACGCTGGAAAACAAGTCGGAACTGTCGGTTGGTTACATGCACGCCTTCGAGACGACAATCAATGGCTCCGGCTCGATTGCTCCAGGGGCACCTCCTTCAGGGCAAGGTGGTGGCGAAGCGAACATCAAGATGTATCAGGATTCACTTGGTGTCGCCTATAGCTGGAAGCTGTAACCTGGTCTGACCGCAGTTGTTTTGAAATCCCGCCCTCGTTGACAGAGGGCGGGATTTTTTATGCCAGGAAGAAAGAGATCGGTTTCTCATGTGGGTCGGGCTGAAGCCCGACCCACAGGAAAAAGAATACGCATCTATCAGTTATTGATGCGATCAAGGTAGCGCGCGCGGTAGAGCAGGCGCGGATGGCCGGGATCGTCGCTGAAGGCGCTGCGCTCGTGCAGCACGTTGTTGCATAGCAGCCCCGTGCCGGCTTCCATGCGACCCCGGAAGATGTGGGGGGTGTCCGCTGCCAGCAGGCGCGCCAGCGCGGCGACGGCTTCCTGTGTGGCAGCATCCTGTTTCCATTCGATGCTGCGCGTGCGCGCGGTGTAGCGCATGTGCAGGTTGCCGCCGGCATCGGTCGAGAATACCGGCCCGCTCTGCGCGTCGCGCACGCCGTCGGTCTCGTCCTCGCGCAACGGGATGGTCATCGCGTCCGCTGTCGAAAGGGCGGCGATATGGGCGGGGTTCTCGTCACGCAGCAACAGATACGCCATTTCATGATCCATCAAACGGGTCTCGCCGCCGCTGGCTGCGGGGCGCACGAAGTGTAGCGCCATGGCGAGGATCTGCCGCTCGGGCGGGTTGTAATAACCGTCCGTATGCCATTTGATCGGGCGGTCGGTATAGGGGATGTAATGCTGGCGCGTGCCATCGCTGACCACTTGTATGGAAGAAACGCCATCCTCTCCCGCCAGCCAGTTGGCATCGAGACGGTGCAGGCCGAACTGGCGCCCGAGCAGGCGCGGCAGTTCGGTGTCTTCCCCGAACATCGTGCTGGCGTAGATCGCCATGTTGCAACGGCGGATGCGTTCGGTCAGTGCGGCATGTTCGGACGGGGTCAGGGCGCGCGGGTCGCGCACTTCGACGATGAGATCGTCGATCGAAGCCGGCGCAGTCGCGAGTTTATGCTCGCGCCAGCGCCGGTAGCTTTCAGCGTCGTTCAGGTCGAAAGGCGAGGCCATTCAGTCGCCACTCACCGACTCGCGTCGGCGCGCCGGGCGAGGTTCGGCCTCGGACAGACCGCGCAGGGCCTTTTCCACCATCTGCACGGCTTCCGGGGCTTCGAAGGTGATCAGCGGGTCGATCGCCCACTTGGCATCTTCCTCGGTCAACACATTGCCGATGCACCAGGCGAGGTAGCGGTAGAAGTGATAGTCAGGGCCGGCCGCGTCGTAACCGAATTCGGCATATTCGCCCGCGCGCTGGTTGAGCAGGTCGATGAATGCCTGCTTGCAGCCTTTCAGGTCTTCATCGAGCAGGCGGCTGCGATTCTCGGCATAGGTGTCGCCGACTCGGTTCGCCAGATTGCCGGTGAAAACGACCCGGTCTTCCGCTTCCAGCTGGAGATAGACGATGCGGTCTGACACCAGCACGAGGAAGATGAGAAACTCGCGCAGGAAATCGAGATATTGCGGGCCGACCTCGATCTCGAAACTTGCCTGGCGCGTGTTCTTCAGGGCGTTGTCGGCGATCCGCCAGAGCGTGAAGGCGAGCGCGTCCGAAAGCTCCTGCGGCGAACGGGCGCGCCCTTCTTTGAACCAGCGGCTTTTGATGCGGATGGCCAAGGTTGCCTCAACCCTTGCGGATATAGAACTCGTGCACGCCGGCACCGGCTTCCACCGTTTCCAGCAGGGTCATGCCGGTTGCAGAGGCCCAGCCGCCGATATCGGAGGCCACGCCCGGACAGTCGCTGACCAGGCGCAACACTTCGCCGGGCTGCATGCCGTTCAGGAGTTTTTTGGCTTCGACAATGGGGCCGGGGCAAACGGCACCACGGATGTCCAGCGAAACATTGGCCTTGAGGCGGCTGGCCGCTTCGCCTTTCTGAATGTGGTAGCCGGTGCCGCCGTCTTCCATCTTCTCGGATTTCAAGATCCGGTTGCCGGTCTGTTGCGCCCAGGCGAACAGGTCGTCGGGCGTGCCCGGGCAATCCGAAACCAGCAGCAGCACCTGGCCTTCGCTCAATTCGTCCATCATGCGCTTGGCGCCGATCAGCGGACGCGGGCAGGACAGCCCCTTCATGTCGAGTACCACGTTGACCATTTCGATTCCCATTTCAATCTCCTTAATAACCGCCTTTGCCCAGCGGTTGGGGTAGTCCGGCCACCTTGGCGGCCTGTTTGGCCGGCCCCATCGGGAACAGGTCATAGACGGCCTTGCTGTCTGCTTCCGGCCAGAATTCGTTGATGTCCTTCAACATGCTGCGGAAATGCGGGGTGTGCCCGTGCTCGCGGTATTGATCGCGCATGTAATTGATGATCTCCCAGTGTCTGGGCGTCAATTCGATGCCTTCGGCCGCCGCGATCACATTGACCACTTCTTCGCTGTAATCGGGTTGCAGCAGATAACCATCGTCATCGGTTTCGAGTTCATTGCCTGCGACTACATATCCCATCTTATCCTCCTTCTGATTGAGTTAACGCAACGATATTTCATTCCAGACTGGTAATGGCCTTGTACGGCAGGAACACGCCGCAGCCAAAACATTTTTCCGCTCCCAACCCATTGCCTTGCAGCCGCAGCGATTCCTCCGGCTTGAGGTCGTGCACCACCAGACTGTAGCCGCTGATTTCGCGTGCGGCGCTTTTGAGCGTAACCCGCTTGCCGCAGATCAGGCCGGCTCCGATGGCCATGGCATCCAGACTGGCGCGGATGCCGCGCATGAACGTAATCTCATCCGCGCCACCGCTGACCAGCGGCGCGTGCAGGGTCGGGTAGGGCTGCAATCCGCGCACTTCGACGCTGCCGAGTTGCAGCCGGTGGCCGTCGATCTCCAGCATTTTTCCGTTGAGTGCGGCGACGGCATCCGCCATCTCCTCGGGCAGACGGATCAACAGTCGGGTGCGTTTGGACAACAGCAATTTGCCCTCATTGGCCGCAGTCCGCAAAGGTACGATCCCCACGGCGGAAGACTCGGCCAATCTGGGCTGGTGTCTGACCAGCGCTTCCCACAGCGCGAAAGGATAGCCAGGCGGCAGGGTCGTGCCGTTGAGGGCGATGGAGATTTCGGTCATTGCGATAGTTTGCATGCAGTCCTCATTTTTCGGCCTGGTGCGCGACCCAGGCTTGAATGGATGCGGCCAATCGTTCCGCGGTTTGCGCGTCGATATCGAAAATGGTGAAACGCTTGCCTTCCCGAATGCGTATCCGCAACAGGCTCATGCCGCCTGCGGCGTTGTCTATTTGCTGCAGTTCGATCTGTTGTCCGCCCAAAGGAACGGTAAGTTTGTCCAGCTCTATTATCGAGGTCATGCTTTGCTTCTCCGGTTTGCCGACGTTGTCTGCGCTCAACACAGCAGTTGGACAGCTGTGGACAGTTAAGCCAGTCTATCCGGAATGTGGTGTACTTTGAAATACTACCCGGGTAGCGAAATTGCCTACCCATTAGGGTTATTTTGCATAGCCGCTACGGGGTATGGTTACCCCGGAACTTGCCACGTAGTATCCCCAACCAGAAAGAATCTGGGTCGTTTCGCAAGGGACAGAACCCATACGTATCCGAAATTCCAGGCCGCCATGCAAGCAGTCATTTGGCGTAACGCGATTGAATTGAAAGGAAAACACTATGGCAAAGAAACTGCATGACACACCCAATCTCGATCAACTCGAAAGCGGCCCGTGGCCCAGCTTTGTCACCGGTCTGAAGCATCTGGCCAAGGACAAGGATTATGTGGTTGACCTGCTGGGGCAACTGGAAGAATCCTACAAGACCAAGAAGGGCTACTGGAAGGGCGGCACCGTCGGCGTGTTCGGTTACGGCGGCGGGGTGATCCCGCGTTTCACCGAACTGAAGAATGCGGACGGCACGCCCAAGTTCAAGGATGCGGCCGAGTTCCACACCTTGCGCGTCATGCCGCCGCCGGGCATGCACTACGACACGGACACGCTGCGCAAATTCTGCGACATCTGGGAAAAGCACGGCTCCGGCCTGATCGCGTTCCACGGCCAGTCGGGCGACATCATGTTCCAGGGGGCGACCACCGACAACGTGCAGAAAGCGTTCGACGAGATCAACGAGATGGGTTTCGACATGGGCGGTGCCGGTCCGGCCGTGCGCACTTCAATGTCCTGTGTGGGTGCGGCGCGTTGTGAGCAGTCCTGCTACGACGAAGCCAGCGCGCATCGCGCGGTGCTGAACACCTTCCTTGACGATATCCACCGTCCCTCGCTTCCCTACAAGTTCAAGTTCAAGTTTTCCGGCTGCCCGAACGATTGCATGAACGCGATCCAGCGTTCCGACATGGCCGTGATCGGCACCTGGCGCGACAACATCCGTACCGACGAGGCGCTGGCGAAGAAATGGTTCGCCAAGCACGGCATGGACGAACTGGTGAACGATATCGTTGCGCGTTGCCCGACCAAGACCTTCCAGATCAAGGAAATCGGCAAGATCAAAAAGGGCGAGCATATCTCCAGCGTGGCGGTGAACGATACGCACGCCATCGAGATCAACAATCAGGACTGCGTGCGCTGCATGCACTGCATCAATGTGATGACCGGCGCACTGGCACCCGGCAAGGACAAGGGCGCGACCGTGCTGATGGGCGGCAAGAGCCACCTCAAGATCGGCGGTTTGATGGGTACCGTGGTCATCCCGTTCATGAAGCTGGACACCGAAGAGGATCGGGAAAAGCTGATCGATTTCGGCCAGCGCGCGATCGATTTCTTTGCCGAGAATGCGCTGGAGCACGAACGCACCGGCGAAATGATCGAGCGCATCGGCCTGGCCAACTTCCTCGATGCGATGGAACTGGATGTCGATCCGGCGATGGTCAATTCGCCGCGCATGAACCCCTACGTCCGCACTGACGGATGGGATGAGGAAGTCGCCAAGATCAAAGCCAAAAAACAAGCTGCCTGAGGAGATAGACAATGAACCAAGCCGTTCAAGCTGCAGCCCCCGTCCAGAAGCGCAAGCCGAAGGAAACCGGGGTTCCCGACAACAAGAAATACCTGCACCCGTTGCTGGCGAAGAACTACGGCAACTGGAAATACCATGACCGTCCCCGTCCCGGCGTGCTGCACCATGTTTCGCATACGGGCGACGAGGTGTGGACAGTGCGTGCCGGAACGCAGCGCCAGATGGATATCTTCACCATTCGCAAGCTGTGCGACATCGCCGACACGTTCGCCGAAGGCCGGGTGCGTTTCACCATCCGTTCCAACATCGAGTTCATCGTGTCGGACGAGAAGAAAGTCAATCCGCTGATTGCCGAGCTGGAAAAGAACGGCTTCCCGGTCGGCGGCACCGGCAACTCGATCACCATGATCGCCCATACCCAGGGCTGGCTGCATTGCGATATTCCGGGCACCGATGCGTCGGGCGTGGTGAAGGCGCTGATGGACGAGCTGTATGACGAATTCCGGCGTGAAGAGATGCCGAACCGCGTGCACCTTTCGACCTCGTGCTGCGAAATCAACTGCGGCGGCCAGGCCGATCTTGCGGTCATCGTGCAGCATACCAAACCGCCCGTCATCAATCACGATCTGGTGGCGAATATCTGCGAGCGTCCCGCCGTGGTCGCGCGTTGTCCGGTGGCGGCCATCCGTCCCGCGATGGTCAACGGCAAGCCTTCGCTCGAGATCGACGAGGCAAAATGCATGTGCTGCGGCGCCTGCTACCCTCCCTGCCCGCCGATGCAGATCAACGATCCGGAGAATTCCAAGCTGGCGATCTGGGTCGGTGGCAAGAATTCCAATGCGCGCGGCAAACCGACTTTCATGAAAATGGTGGCTTCCGGGCTGCCCAACAATGCGCCGCGCTGGCCGGAAGTCGGCGCCGTGGTGAAGAAGATTCTCACTGTGTACAAGGAAGACGCGCGTCCGTGGGAGCGCCTCGCCGACTGGATCGACCGTATCGGCTGGCCGCGCTTCTTCGAGAAGACCGGCTTGCCTTTCACCAAGTACCTGATCGACGACTGGCGCGGTTCCCGCTACAACCTGAACGCTTCGGCGCATATCCGTTTCTGATTGAAAAGGAGAGGTAATGAAGTTCGGAATTGTAGTCAACGAGGGGCCGTACCAGCATCAGGCCAGCGACTCCGCTTACCTCTTTGCCAAGGCGGCGATTGCCAAAGGGCATGAGGTCTGGCGCGTGTTCTTCTACCACGATGGGGTCAATAATGCGTCCCGGCTCACCGAGCCGCCGCAGGATGACCGCCATATCGTGAACCGCTGGGGCAAGTTGGCCGAAGAGCACAAGGTCGATCTGGTGGTGTGCGTTGCGGCGGCATTGCGGCGCGGGATCAAGGAAGAGAATCTTGCGCAGGGTTTCCGCATCTCGGGTCTGGGGCAGTTGGTCGAGGCCGGCATCAAGTGTGACCGCCTGGTCACCTTCGGCGATTGAGGGGGCGAGATGAGCAACGCTAAAAAATTCATGTTCGTCAACCGCAAGGCTCCCTACGGCACGATCTACGCCCTCGAATCGCTGGAGGTGGTGTTGATCACCGCCGCTTTCGACCAGGATGTGTCGCTGGCCTTCCTTGATGACGGCGTCTATCAACTCAAGAAGGGCCAGCAGACCAAGGGCATCGAGACCAAGAATTTTTCTCCTGCCTACCGCGCCTTGGAAGACTACGATATTGAAAAGTTGTATGTCGAAAAAGAGGCATTGGCAGCACGCGGATTGAGCGAGGAAGATTTGCTGGTCGATGTGACGGTCCTGAGCCGCGCCGAACTGGGCGCGTTGATGGATGAACAAGACGTGATCTTGAGTTTCTAGGGGGATACATGCTACACATCATCAACAAATCGCCCATGACCAGCGTCGCGCTGGAGAGTTGCCTGAATACCGCAACTGGCGGCGACATTCTGCTGATTGAGGATGGCGTTTATGCGGCCACGCGCGGGAGCGCGATGGAAGCAAAGGTGCTGGGCGCGACGGGGAAGTTCAAGATTCATGTTTTGCTGCCCGACCTTGAGGCGCGCGGCCTCGGGGACAGGATCATCGACGGCGTATCGCCGGTGGACTATGCCGGCTTTGTCGACCTGGCGGCCAATAACAAGAATTGCCAATCCTGGCTTTAATCAGCAATACACGTGAGGAGAAAATAGCATGGCAAGCATCGAGGTAAACGGCAAATCGTACGAAACAGACGAAGAAGGCTATCTGGTCAACCTGGGCGAATGGAATGCCGACGTGGCGAATTACATCGCCAAGACCGAAAGCATCGACATGACCGAACAACACTGGGAAGTCATCAATTTCCTGCGCGAGTATTTCGATGAATACCAGATCGCTCCGGCGGTGCGTGTGCTGACCAAGGCGATCGGCAAAAAACTGGGCGCGGATAAAGGAAACAGCGAATACCTGTACGGCCTGTTCCCGTACGGTCCCGGCAAGCAGGCGTGCAAGATCGCCGGGCTGCCGAAACCGACCGGCTGCGTATAAAAAGCAGGATTGGGGATCGAGGATTGGACCCTGTCCATCCTCGCCCCCGTCCCCGGATGTCCCTTTCAAGCGAATAGACCAAAACGATGAGCGTACTCTTCGCAATTCTGTTTTATCTTGCGACGCTGTTTTTTGTCGTGGGATTACTCTCGCGTATCGCGATTTATGCGCGGACGCCCGCGCCACTGAAGATCCCGACAACACCGGCACCGACAACCGGGGGCGGTGTAGTGCTGCGCATGGCGCGCGAAGTCGTGTTCTTTGAAAGCCTGTTCAAGGCCAATCTGTGGATATGGTCCATGGGCTGGCTGTTCCATGCCAGTCTCGCGCTGGTACTCATGCGCCATCTGCGTTATTTCACCGAACCCGTCTGGGGTTGGGTTGCCCTGATCCAGCCGTTCGGCCTGTATGCGGGGATCACCATGCTGCTCGGCTTGTGCGGGCTCTGGGTGCGCCGGATTTTTGTCGAACGCATCCGTTACATTTCGACGCCGTCCGATCACCTTTGGCTGGTGCTGCTCATCGGTATTGCCGGTTCCGGCTTGCTGATGCAGTTCGTGCTGCATACCGACGTGATCGCGGTGAAGTCGTTCTTCACCGGCTGGCTCGGGTTCGATATTGGCCAATTGCCTGCGGATCCGGTCTTGCTGCTGCACCTGTCACTGGTCATCGCCTTGCTGGCTTTGTTCCCGGTCAGCAAGCTGCTGCACGCACCGGGTGTGTTTTTCTCGCCCACCCGCAACCAGACCGACAATCCCCGCGAACACCGGCACTTGAGCGGGTGGGGTAGCAAAATGGAATCGGAGAATTGAGATGGCGGACATCACCGCACCGGCCTATCGCACCATCCCCATCATCCCCAAGCTGATTCCCGGCGCGATGGAGGGGAAGGGGCCGTACACCGCCAATGAAAAGCTGCAGGAGGCGCTCGGTTTCCCGGGGCAACTGGTCGAGGACTGGCATGACAAGGCCATCGCCAAGATGGGCGAATTGCTGGAGAAGTACCGCTCGGTGCGGGTGTTCATGGATGCCTGTGTGCATTGCGGTGCCTGTTCGGACAAATGCCATTACTTCATCGGCACGGCAGATCCGAAGAACATGCCGGTGGCGCGCCAGGATCTGATGCGCAGCGTCTATCGCCGCTATTTCACGCTGCCCGGGAAACTGTTCCCCAAACTGGTTGGCGCGCGCGATCTGACGCGCGAAGTGCTGGACGAGTGGTACAACTATTTCCATCAGTGCTCCGAATGCCGGCGCTGTTCGGTGTTCTGCCCTTACGGCATCGATACCGCCGAGATCACCATGGCGGCGCGGGAAATTCTGGCCGAAGTCGGGATGGGGATGAAATATTCGAACGAGATTATCGGCAAGGTGCACAAGATCGGCAACAACCTCGGCCTGCCCGGTCCCGCGCTGACGGATACCATGGAGGGGCTGGAAGAGGATGTGAAGGAAGCGACCGGCATCGACGTGCGTTTCCCGATCGATGTCAAGGGCGCTGAAGTGCTGCTGATCACCCCTTCCGCCGACTTCTTTGCCGAGCCGCACATCGACAGCCTGATCGGCTATGCCAAGGTGTTCCACGCGACCGGCACCAGCTGGACGCTCTCCTCGATGTCTTCGGAAGCCGCCAACTTCGGCCTGTTCATCGGCAACTACGAGCAACTGCGCAAGGTTGCCTTGCGCATTCGCCAGGCCGCCCTGGAGTTGGGCGTCAAGCGCATCGTGGTCGGCGAGTGCGGTCATGCCTGGCGGGTGGCCTACAGTTTCTGGAACACCTTGAGCGGCGTGGGCGAAGGCGCGGACGAGAATGACCGTTTCGCGCAGATGCTGCAAAAACAACTCGACCACCGCTACCGCCAGCCCACCCACATCTGCGAGTTCACCCTCGACATGATCGAGCGCGGTGCGCTGTCTTTCGATAAATCGAAAAATGACAAGCACGTCATCACCTTCCACGATTCCTGCAATGTTGCACGCGGTTCGCGCATGGGCGATCGCCCGGGCGGCCAGTTCGAAATTCCGCGCAGTGTGATCAGGGCGGTGGCAAACAATTTTGTCGAGATGGACCCGCATACCACGCGTGAACAGACTTTCTGTTGCGGTGGCGGCGGCGGTCTGCTGACCGATGACTTGATGGATCTGCGGGTCAAGGGCGCGCTGCCGCGCATGGAGGCGCTGCAACAGGTGGTCGATGATAAGGGCGTCAATTTCCTTGCCCTGATCTGTGCCATCTGCAAGACCCAATTTACCAAGGTCGCGCCCTATTACGGGTTCGATCGCAAGATGGTCGGAGGCGTGCATCAACTGGTCAGCAACGCAATCATTCTGGGCGACAAGCGCTAAATTCACTGGAGGCAGGAGAAACTATGTCAGCAACAATCGAAACCCCGCAAAAGCTCACATTCCGCCGTTACAAGGATGGCGACAGCCGGATTAAACGCTGGAATGAAAAGATCTTCCAGGCGAGCTATTCCTACAAGTGTCCGACCTATATCCAGTCCACTCCGCCGTGCCAGGGGAGTTGCCCTGCCGGTGAAGACATTCGCGGCTATCTGGCCATCGTGCGCGGCACCGAGAAACCGCCGGTCGGTGCGAACGGGAAACCCGCCATGCCGTGGCAGGAATATGCCTGGCGGCGTCTGACCGAGGCCAACCCGTTCCCCTCCGTCATGGGGCGCGTCTGCCCGGCTCCCTGCGAAAGCGGCTGCAACCGCAACGAAGTGGAAGACCATGTCGGCATCAATTCCGTCGAGCACTTCCTCGGCGAATACGCGATCGCCAATAATCTCAAATACAACAAGCCGAATGTTCAGCCCTCCGGCAAAAAGGTTGCCATCATGGGCGGCGGGCCGGCCGGCCTGTCCTGCGCTTACCAGCTTGCCCTGAAAGGCCATGACGTCACCGTCTTCGACGAACACGAACAGCTCGGCGGCATGATGCGCTACGGCATTCCCGGGTTCCGTACCCCGCGCGAAGTGCTGGATGCGGAAATCCAGCGCATCCTCGATCTCGGGGTAAAAACCCGGTTGAAAACGCGCGTGGGCACCGACATCAGCATGGAGCAGGTGCGCAAGGAATTCGACGCGGTTTTCCTTGGCATGGGCGCCCAGTCCGGTCGTGCCTTGCCGATCGCGGATGCGGCAGCGCCCAACGTCGTGACCGCGACGGCATTCCTGAAAGCCTTCAACGAGGGCAGGTTGCAGCACGTGGGCAAGCGCGTGGTGGTGGTCGGCGGCGGCGACACCTCGATCGACGTGGCGACCGTGGCGCGCCGCCTCGGCCATATCAAGCACGCCAACCCGACCGATGCGGAAGCCGCAATCGCCGGGCACCTGGCGCAGGACGTGGCAACCATCTCGGCCAAGGAAGGGGCCGAAGTGACGCTGACCTCGGTGTTCCCCGTGGAGAAAATGCAGGCCAACAAGCACGAGATCGAGCAGGCGCAGGCGGAAGGGATCACCATCACCGGCGGGCTGGCGCCTGTCGGCATCGTGCGCGATGCGAGCGGCCGCGCGACCGCGTTGCGCGTGATCCAGTGCGAGGCCAAGTTTGTCGGCGGCAAGCTGGAAATCAAGAACGTGGAAGGCAGCGAGCGCGATCTCCCGGCAGACCTGATCGTCTCCGCGATCGGTCAGGCCGTGGATTTTACCGGCCTAGAAGCATTCAACAACGGCAAAGGGGCGGTCACGGCCGACCGCAACTATGTGGTCAGCGGTCAATCCGGGGTGTTCGCCGGCGGCGACGTGATCCGTCCGCACCTGCTGACGACGGCCATCGGCCACGGCTCGATCGCCGCGGATGGCATCCACAACTTCCTGCTGGGTATCGATCTGGAAAAACGTCCGAAGATCGATGCCCACCAGTTCGATCTGATGCGCAAGATGGCGGAGAAGGGGCTCGAGATCAAGGAGACGCACGAACCCCTGCGCGGCACCTGCAACAGCAATGTTGCGGTGCACAACTTCGACAACCGTTCCGACCGCTACATCATTCCGCACGACAAGCTGTTCCTCGGGCACTTCGGTTTCACACCGCGCAACAAACGCGGCGTGATCACGCTCAACAAGGAAAGTGCGCTCGGCAACTTCGATGATCGCCTGGGCAAGCTGAACGAGACCGAAGCGGTGGCCGAAGCCAAGCGCTGCATGAGTTGCGGCATGTGTTTCGAGTGCGACAACTGCGTAGTGTATTGCCCGCAGACTGCGGTGTACCGCGTCAAGAAGTCGGAAGCCACGCTGGGACGCTATGTGGCCACCGACTATGACAAGTGCATCGGCTGCCATATCTGCGCCGATGTGTGTCCGACCGGTTACATCCAGATGGGCTTGGGTGAATGAACATTGACCAGCCACGGATGGACAAGGGATTGCACGGATGAAAAGCGAAACAGCCTTAATGGGTATCCTGCGGTTTTATCCGTGTTCCATCCGTGTTCATCTGTGGCGGAAATGAAATGATAAAAATTCTCCTGACGATATTATTGTTCGCCTCTACCGGCGCTTGGGCGGCAGGGTCGTCGGCGCCCAAGCTGGATATCGGCAAGGGTGGGCAATGCGTGAAAGATACGCAGTGGATGCGCAAGAACCACATGCATCTGCTCAAGCACCAGCGCGACGAAGCATTGCGCCGCGGGGTGCGCGACGCAGAGATCAGTCTCAAGAACTGCATCGAGTGTCATGCCAGCGTGCAGGATGACAGCGTGATCGCGCGCGAGGACAGTTTCTGCGTGGGCTGCCATAAATACGAGGCGGTCAAGCTGGATTGTTTCGAGTGCCACTCCGGTACGCGCAAGAGTGCATGGCTGCAGCAAAGGAACGCCAAATGAGCGAGATCAATACACAGCGCAGAAGCTTCCTGAAGACCTCGGTGGGCGCTGCGGCAGTGGCAGTGGCCCCCGGCATGCTGCTGTTCGATATTGCCCACGGCAAGGCGGAAGGCGCCAGCAGCAAAGTGCGCTGGGGCATGTTGATCGATACCGCGAAATGCAAGCCCGGCTGCAATGAATGCGTCACGGCCTGCAATAAGGAAAACGGTTTGTCCGGGGGGATCGCAGCCACCGATTCGCAATGGATACGCAAGATCGAGCTCAAGGACATCAGCACCGGGCGCGAACTGTCGCTGCCCATGATGTGCCAGCACTGCGAGAATCCGCCCTGCGTCGATGTCTGTCCGACCAATGCCTCGATGAAGCGGGCCGACGGCATCGTGCTGGTGGACAAGCACCGCTGCATCGGCTGCCGCTATTGCATGATGGCCTGCCCGTACAAGGCACGCTCCTTTGTGCATGAACCGCTGCACGACCAAAATCCGGATGTGCCGCGCGGCAAGGGCACGGTGGAAAGTTGCACTCTGTGTGTGCACCGCATCGACCAGGGCGGGAAACCCGCCTGCGCCGAAGCCTGCCCGAACAATGTCATCCTCTTTGGCGATCTGAATGATCCTAACAGCGAGATTGCCATGAAATTGCGCACCGTCGCCAGCGTCCAGATTCGTGCCGATCTGCATCTGAATCCGGGCGTCCGTTACCAGGGGATATAAATGTCATACACCTCGCCCAACCAGTTGAGAAGCCCGCTGTATTACCTGTTGCTTGCCGCCGCCGCGTTGATGGTGCTCGCCGGCCTCGCCGCTGTGCACCAGATGGAGTCGCACGGTCACATCGTCACAGGCATGAACAACCAGATCGTGTGGGGCATGCCGCACGTGTTCGCCATCTTTCTGATTGTCGCCGCATCGGGCGTGCTGAATGTTTCCTCGATTGGTTCGGTGTTCAACAAACCGGCCTACAAGGCGCGCGGCCCGCTCGCGGGATTGCTGTCGATCGCCATGCTGGGGGGCGGCCTGATGGTGCTGATGCTGGACCTCGGGCGCCCGGATCGCGTCATCGTCGCGGCCACCAACTACAATCCGACCTCCGTTTTTGCCTGGAACGTCCTGCTTTATTCCGGCCTGTTTGCCTCGGTCATCGTGTACCTGTGGACGATGATGGAGAAAAGCATGTACCCGTGGTCGAAGCCGGCAGGGTTGCTGGTGTTCGTCTGGCGGTTCGTACTGACAACCGGCACCGGCCTGATCTTCGCATTCCTCGGCGCGCGCCAGGCCTATGGCTCGGCCATCCTGCCGCCGATGTTTATCATTCTGTCTTTCGCCTGGGGGATTGCGGTTTTTCATCTGGTGCAATCCGCAATCTATGCGTGGAACGGCACGAGCCTTGACGAGTATGTGCAGAAGCGCATGCGCAACCTGATGGGCGTATTCGTGGTTGCCGCCCTGTATTTCGTGGCGGCCTATCACCTCACCAATCTGTATTTTTCGCGCCAGAGCGCCTTCGAATACTTCATCCTGCGCGACGGCGGCATCTATCCGCAGCTCTTCTGGTGGGGTTATGTCGTCATCGGCAATCTGTTGCCGCTGCTGCTGATTTTCCATCCGTCTCTGGGCAAGACGAAATGCGTGATCGGCGCTTCGCTGGCCATCATTCTGGGCGGTTTCGCGTTCCTCTATGTCTTCATCATCGGCGGCCAGGCGTTCCCGCTGGACATTTTCCACGGTTACGAAGTGAGCAGCACCTTTGGCGACGGCATGATCGGCACCTACCACCCCTCGCTGTTCGAGACCCTGCTCGGGTTTGGCGGGATCGGCGTGGCGTTCATGATCACGGCCATCGGGATTCGTGTGTTGGATTTCGTGCCGCACGAAATCCCGAAAAAAGTCGATCATCACTGATTTGCGCATGCGCAAACGCGATTGAGGTGGCGGCCATGAGTAACCGGATGCTGATTTCAGCCGCGCACAAATCTTCTGGCAAGACCATGGTCAGCATCGGCCTGTGCGCGGCCTTGAGCGCGCGCGGCCATGCCGTCCAACCGTTCAAGAAAGGCCCGGACTACATCGACCCGATGTGGTTGTCACAGGCCGCCGGGCATCCCTGCCGCAATCTCGACATGTATCTGATGGAAGACGCCGATGTCGTGGCGACCTTTGCGCGCCACGCCCGCGCAGTGAATCTGGTCGAGGGCAACAAGGGCTTGTACGACGGCCTGTCGCTCGACGGCAGCAACAGCAATGCCGCGCTGGCCAAACTGCTCGATCTGCCGATTTTTCTGGTCATCGACGCGCGCGGCATGACGCGCGGCATTGCCCCGCTGATCCTCGGTTACCAGGCGTTCGACCGGGATATCAATATCGCCGGCGTCATCCTGAATAATCTTGGCGGCTCGCGCCATGAATCCAAACTGCGTCAGGTCATCGAACATTACACCGATGTGCCGGTGGTCGGCGCGATCCAGCACGATGCGCGCTTGAGTATCATCGAACGTCATCTCGGCCTGATGCCCAGCAACGAATCGCATGTGGCGAACGCCAAGATCAGGCAGATTGGTGAAGCCATCGCGGAGCAGGTCGATCTGGACCAGCTGCTCGCCCTGTCATGCAAGGCGCCATTGCCGGTGCCGCATACCGCCGAGGTGCAGCCCATGTCTTCCGGTGACAAGGTGCGCATCGCCATCGCGCGCGACCGCGCCTTCGGCTTCTATTACGCTGACGATCTCGATGCGCTGCAGGCGGCGGGAGCCGAGCTGGTACCGTTCGATGCCTTGCGCGATGCCCATCTGCCCAAGGTTGATGGCTTGTACATCGGCGGCGGTTTCCCCGAGACCTGTGCGGCCGAACTGGAAGCCAATGCCAGCTTGCGCGGCGAGATCCGGCAGGCCATTGCCAACGGATTGCCGGCCTACGCCGAGTGCGGCGGCCTGATGTACCTGTCGCGCAGCATCGCCTACGAAGGGCACACCTTCGACATGGTCGGCGCGATTCCCGGTGACGTGAAGATGCACGCCAAGCCCGTCGGTCGCGGCTACGTGCATCTGCGGGAGGACGCCGCGCATCCCTGGCCGCGCCCAAAACCGCTTCAGTATTTCCCCCTATCCAACTTTCCCCCGCAAGCGGGAGAAAGCGCAAACGAGAAGAGCAATTTTTTAATTCGCGCGCACGAGTTCCACTATTCGAGTCTGGAGAACCTGCCCAAAGACTGCCGCTTCGCTTACCATGTCGAGCGCGGTTTCGGCATCGACGGCAAGCGTGACGGCATCATCGTCAACAACCTGCTGGCCTCCTATACGCACCTGCGCACCATCGGCAGTTGCTACTGGGCCACGCGCTTTGTCGCATGTGTGCGCCGTTGCAAGGTATCGCATTCAATCCCAACCCAAGAGAACGTTATATGAACAACCATTTGTACCAGGCCGCGATTGCGGCATTCGACCAGGCCAACGCGGAAGACCCCAACAAGGAAGTCTGCGATGGCAAGGAATACCCCAAGGAGCTGCTCTACGCGCAGCGCATGAGCGAGATGCAGGAACGGTTTGCACCGGAAGCGTCCGAGGCGGTGAAACTCGCCTGCCGCGCGCAGCACATCCAGCGCTGGAAAAGCCCGCGCAGCGACTATCCGATGGACAAGAAGGGCTACATGCTGTGGCGCACCAACCTGTACAAGTTCCATGCCGAGACGGCAGGCCGGCTGATGAAGGAAGTCGGCTATGACGACGCGATGATAGACCGCGTGAAGACCATCGTCGGCAAGAAGGAACTCAAGACCAACCCCGAAACGCAACTGATGGAAGACGTGGTGGACCTCACGTTCATCGAGCACTACATGCTGGCCTTTGCCGGGCAGCATGCGGAATACGACGAGGCGAAGTGGATCGTCATCATCAAGAAGACCTGGGACAAGATGTCGGAGCGCGCCCACCAGTTCGCGTTGTCCGGCAAGATCAAACTGCCCGAAGCGCTGGTGCCGCTGATTCTCAAGGCAGTGAAGGGCTGACATGGACTATCTGCCCCTGTTTCACAACCTGCGCGGCAAGCGCTGTCTCGTCGTCGGCGGCGGCGCGGTAGGCACGCGCAAGGCCGGCGTGCTGCTGGAAGCCGGAGCCCGCGTGCGCGTGGTGGCGCCGCAGATCAGCGCGGAACTGCGTGCGCACCCGGAAGTCGAGATGATCGAGGCGCGCTTCGAGCCCGCGCATCTGGACGATGCGGTGCTGGTGATTGCGGCCACCAACGATCGCGCGGTGAACAGCCAGGTCTCCGAACAGGCGCAGGCGCGCGGTATCCCGATCAACGCGGTGGACGATCCGGAGTTGTGCACGGTCATCATGCCCGCCATTCTCGACCGTTCCCCCTTGATGGTGGCGTTCAGCAGCGGCGGCGCGTCGCCGGTGCTGACGCGCATGATGCGCGGCAAGCTGGAAGCGGTCATCCCGCAGAACTACAAACGCCTTGCCGCCTTCGCCGAGCGTTTCCGCGAAACCGTCAAGCAACGCGTGACCAACCCGCCCAAGCGCCGCCTGTTCTGGGAAGACGTGCTGGAAGGCGTGATCGCCGAAAAGGTGCTGACCGGCGACGAGGCGGGGGCGGAAGCCTTGCTGCAACAGCGGCTCGACAGTGAAGACAATGTCCTGCACGGCGAGGTGTATCTGGTCGGCGCCGGCCCCGGCGATCCCGATCTGCTTACCTTCCGCGCCCTGCGCCTGATGCAGAAGGCCGACGTGGTGGTGTACGACAATCTGGTTTCCAAGCCCATCGTGGAGATGACGCGGCGCGATGCGGAACGCATTTTCGTCGGCAAGAAACGCGCCGACCATACCCTGCGCCAGGAAGAGATCAACGCGCTGCTGGTGCGGCTGGCGAAGGAAGGCAAACGCGTGCTGCGCCTCAAGGGCGGCGACCCGTTCATCTTCGGCCGCGGCGGCGAGGAGATCGAAACCCTGGCGGCGGAAGGCATCCCGTTCCAGGTGGTGCCGGGGATTACCGCCGCGTCCGGGGTAGCGTCCTATGCGGGGATTCCGCTGACGCACCGCGACCATGCCCAGGCCTGCGTGTTCGTCACCGGCCATCTCAAGGATGGCACGATGAACCTGGATTGGGAGTTGCTGGCACGCCCACGGCAAACGGTGGTGGTCTATATGGGCTTGCACGGGCTGGATACGCTGTGTGCCAAGCTGATCGAGCACGGCCTGCCGGACAGCACGCCGATCGCCATCGTGCAGCAGGGCACCACGCAGAACCAGCGCGTCCTCACCGGCACGCTGGCGACCTTGCCCGCCATCGCCGAGCGCGAAAAACCGCAGGCACCCACGCTCATCATTATCGGGGGCGTCGTCACCCTGCGCGAAAAACTATCCTGGTTCCACCCGCAAGGGACGGCGTGAAGACGCGCGTTCCCGGGGACGGCAGAACACGATGAGCCACCTGTTGAGTCTGACCCGCGCGGCAAAACTGGTCGGGGCCACGCGCGTCGAATTGCAGAAGAAAATGAAGAGCGGGGAACTGGTCGCCTTCGATGGCATGGTGGCGGTCAAGGACTTGCTGGCGTGCTATCCCGCCGCGCAACTGGAGGATACCGCCGAGTACCGGCGGGTAACGCAGATCAAGGAGCGCGCATTTGCCAAGCGCGTGTTCGAGCGCATCCTGCCCGACGCGGAAGTACTGGCGACACGCCTCACCGATTTGAGCAAACGCCTGACGCAGAGCGAGTCGCAGGTCGGCCGGTTCAATGCATTGCTGGGAAAGATATGGGACAAATTCAGGGAAACCGAAAACCGGAGTTCGGGCGAAACGGCCGCAACATTGTCCGTTTTGCGCCACTGGCTGGAACACGAGGTGGAGCAGGCGATGGAACCCGGCTTCACTAATCCGCTGGAAATCAAGGATGGCGTGTTGAGCGTGCTGTCGGCGCAGGTTACCCTGCTGCCGAGCAAGCAGGACTTTCTGGTCGAGGGACAGGCGACCCTGCTGGAAGCCGCGCTGCGCGCCGGCGTGTCGCTCAATTACGGTTGCAGCGGCGGCAACTGCGGCCTGTGCAAGGGGCGGGTGGTGTCCGGACAGGTGAGGAAGACCCGCCACCACGACTTCCCGCTGACCCGGGCGGAACAGGAGCGGGGCGTCGTGCTGCTGTGCAGCAATACCGCGGTCAGCGATGTCGTGATCGAAGCCGCCGTGACCGACGGGGTGCAGGACATTCCGTTCCAGCAGATCAGTGCCAGCCTGAAATCCAGGGCGAACCTGAACGACGAAGTCGTCCTGCTCCACTTGCAGACGCCGCGCAGCCAGCGCCTGCGCTTCCTCGCCGGACAACGGGTAACGCTGAAGGTCGGCGCGTCTTTCACCGCCGAGTTGCCGATTGCCAGTTGCCCGTGTGACGACCGCAATCTGCTGTTTCATGTGCACCGGCAGGCGGGGAATCTGTTTTCGGACTATGTCTTCGACAAGCTGAAGAACAACGAAACGGTCGAGGTCGAAGGGCCGCAGGGCGAGTTCATCCTGCACGAGCAGTCCGGCCGCCCGCTCTTTTTCATTGTCTTGGATGGCGGCTTCGCGCCGATCAAGAGCCTGATCGAGCACGCCATGTCGCTGGAGGCGTAATCCATTCACCTGTACTGGATCGGTTCCGCGCCGGCACAGATCTATCTGCCGAATGTGGGCCGTGCCTGGGATGATGCGCTCGATACCTTTGCCTATACCGAGCATGTCGCCGATTTCGACCTGCGGACGATGAATGCGAAACGCGAAGCGCTTCTGCATGAATACCTGGCTGCGATCGGCAAGCAGCAGGACGAATTGATGCAGGGCGATATCTATGTGGCCGGTCCCGAAGAGGCCGTGGCGGCCGCCGAACGGTTTTTTCTGGAGCTTGGCCTGCACAAGAGCCGGGTTTTTGTCGAAGCAGTGAGATAACCAAAGGAGAAGCATGATGCGAATGATTCGAGTCGGGCTGTTGCTGTCGCTGCTGTTCATGGCTGTTGGCGCATATGCCGCAGATGCGTTGCTGAAACCATTTGTGCTGGGTTCAAGAGGGGCGGGCACCGTGGCCGATACTTCTGCCACGGTCAAATCGGCGCTGACCGGCGCCGGCTTCGCCGTGGTCGGCGAATATGCGCCATACCCTGGCGCCAACATCATCGTGGTCACGAATGACGAACTGAAACGGAATGCGGCGGCTTCCGAGTTTGGCGGATATGGTGCGGTGCAGCGCGTGGCGGTGACCGCGGAGGGGAGCGAGGTGCAAGTGAGCTATACCAACCCGGTCTATATGGCGCAGGTGTATCGCATGAAAGACGATCTTGCCGGGGTATCGGCTTCACTGGAGAAGGCACTCGGGCGGGTGGAGGAATTCGGATCACGCGGCCTGACCGTGAAGCAGGCGCGCAAATACCATTACATGTTCGGCATGGAATACTTCGACGAACCGAGCGTGCTGGCCGAGTACGCCAGCTACGAGGAGGCGGTGCAGGCGGTGGACGGCAAGCTCGGCAACAATAAAAACGGGGTGGCGAAAGTCTATCGCGTGGATATACCGGGCAAGCAGGAAAGCGTGTTCGGCGTGGCGCTGAAGGGGGAAGGAAAGGCGGGGAAATACCGGGACGATGCGTTTGTCATGTCGGAAATCGATTTCCATGAGGTCCGCTCAACCGCGCATCTGCCCTACGAGGTGCTGGTCTCCGGCACCAAGGTGTATGCCCTGTACGCGCGTTTCCGCATTGCCATCAACTTTCCGGACCTGAGCATGATGGGCAAGAACAGTTTCATGAACATCATGAAGACACCGGAAGCGATCCGCGAAGTGTTGCAACAAACTGTGCAAAAATAAACGCAACGGAGATGACCATGGGACTGATTAAGGCAGTCAGGACGGGCGATACGGAAGCGGTGCGGCGCCTGCTCGCGGGCGGCGCCGATGCGAATGCCGCAGATGCGGAAGGCGCTACGGCGCTGATGCATGCGGCATACCGTGGCGACATCGGGATGGTGCAGCTGCTGCTCGCGGCTGGCGCGGATGTGAACGCCACCGACCCTGCCGGATGGACGGCGCTGATGAAGTCCTGCTACAACGGCGAGCTTGACCGCGGATTCGCCGATGTGGCCCAGGTGCTGATCGATGCGGGCGCCAACATCGAGGCGCCCATCGGCTACGGCGTGCGCCCGCTGATGCTGGCGTCCGGCTACGGAGAAACCGCGGTGGTCGAGACCCTGCTGAAGGCCGGGGCGGATGTGCTGGCGAAGAACGAAGGCGGCTTCACCGCGCTGATGATGGTCAAGCAGAAATTCTACGTGGATGTCATCAACCTGCTGCACGAAGCGGAGCAACTGGCCGGACTCGGCGAGAACAGTTGCGCCAGCAAGAACGCGCCGGGCAGCAATGTCATCACTTTCCTGAAACGCCCCGAGGCTTGAACATCAGCCGCTTCCGCAACGAAAGAGTGCCATGCCTTACTACATCTACCGCGTCACCGAACGTCCCATCCGCCAGTTGGAAAAACTGGAGCAGCATGACACCTACAAGGAAGCCTCCGTGCGCGCGAAACAACTGCGCAAGGACGAGGTTTGGGGCGCAAACGGCCTGGTCAAAATGATTCATGCCCAGAACGAGCTTGAGGCGGAGGACTTGCTGAATCAGGTGCGCGAACCCGCGCCCGAACTGGGCGACGATTAGCATTCCGGATGGACGAGGCAATCTTTCGCCAACGTTTGCAAACCCTGCAGCAGCGGCATTGCCCTTTTCAAAAAGCGATCCTGAGCGCCTGTGTCGCCTGTGCCCGTTCCGACCGGGTGCAGATCGCCGAACGTGAGGTCGTGGTATGCGACGCGGAACCCAGTCATCGCCGCTGTGAGGAATTGCACGCGCATCTGCGTCACAACTTCGGTTTTGCGGTGGGCGTGTTGCACGATGAGTTGCCCTTGCCGCACGCGCAGGAGATGCGTATCCAGTGCGGTGGCCTGCGCGGTTTGGCGGCGGTGGTCGCGGCCGATCCGGAAGTGCGGGACGTCGATGCCTTGCTCGAACAGGTCTTGCAGAGATTTCAAAGGCTGGCCGATATTGATTTTTCCATCGTTGTGCATATATCCCGAGAGATTTACCAAGGCAGACAACGGCCTGACGGAAAGTGAAGACTTTTTTGCGTGCATGCAGCCGTGGGGCATAGCGGCACGCCTCATGCTGACTTAATCTGGCGTCCGATCTGGTTTTGAGGCACGATTCAAATGCAATTGCGCGCCAACCCGTGTCTTTGCTCAAGCGATCTTTCGGGGAATTTGATGTTCACTTTGGGTTTGGATGGAAAAGAAGAGACTCAAACTCTGCTGCAATCGGGGTGTTCCTACTGCCTCGTTGTTCGTTCCGAATCTCAGCGTGCCGCGCTGCTGGCGCATTTGTGCGGCCAGCCCCATGCGGTCATCGTGCCCCACAATGGCGGGTTGATCAGCAATCTTTCGGTATGGGAGAACATTGCCCTGCCAGTCCAGTATCATGCGCTTGCACTTGCCGGGACACTGGAGGAAAACGTGTGCAGATTGCTTCTCCAGTGCGGTCTGACCGATGAGACCACAGTCTCCGCTTTATTGTTCAGTTCCCCCGACCAACTCTCGCTTCTGGAGAAACGGTTGGCCGGATTTGTTCGGGCCATGCTGATGCGTCCTGAGTTGATCATTTACGATGCCTTGAACGAAGGGTTGTCGCGCAAGGAGTTGGCACGGATGGCTCAATTCGACCGAATATTTCGTTTATACTTTCCCCTAGGCACATCGGTCCTGGTCAGTTTCGACGAATATCGAGACAAGGAAAATCCAGAACAAGTCGTGATCCAGTTGTGAACGTAGATTCAGGATGGAACAGCCTCCCTATAGCCAGAAGTTGTTAAATATCGCAACACGCACCCGGCGTTTCATGCTTGGGGCGCTGGCCTTGTTGCTGCTGGTGCTATTGATGATCGCGGTCAAACAGGATTATTTCAGCCGCAGCACCGCGATCTACTTTTTCACTTCCAATGCGCAAGGTTTGAGCAAGGGGATGGCGGTCAAGTTCGTCGGGTTCAAGGTGGGCAGTGTGCAGGAAATCAGCATGGAGCCCAACGCGACCGTGCGGGTCAGGGTGTCGCTGAATGACGAATATCTCCATCTGATCGGTCAGGATGCCAAGGCGCGCCTGATCAAGGAAGCGCTGGTCGGAGAAAGTGTGGTGGAAATCATCCCGGGTTCGTCGCCGGTGCGCCAGGTGACGCAAAACAGCGTGCTGGAATTCGAGCGCGGGCAGGATGCGGGTACGGTAATGGAAAACCTGGCTTCGCAGTTGCAGCCGATTTTGAGCGACATTCGGCAATTCACCGCAACCATCAACAAGCCGGACGGCGATATCCAGCAGTCCATCAGGAATCTGAACCAGGCCACGGGCAGCCTGCGCGAGATGATCGACCAGCTCACGCGTCTGGGCGTGAACGGCAACCAGAAACTGGAGGGTGCCTATGTCAAGGTCGGGCAGGCGCTGGATACGGCCAATTCCAGTTTGACGGCCCTGGATAAAGCGATTCCGGGCCTGGTGAACCAGGCCGATGCAACCTTGGCCAATGTGCAGGAAGCGGCGGTGCAGATCAAGCAGGTCACCCGGGATTCCGCCGGGGAGATTCCGGCGCTGGTCCACAACACCAACGCACTGGTGCAGGACGTACAACAGACACTGGACGGCGTGCAGCAATCCTGGCCGCTAAACCGAATGCTGCCCAAGGCCGAAGAACAGATTTTGCCGGTAGATGGCTATAGCCCGCCGGCGGGGCAGCGATGACATGAAGCGCTGGCGCCTGCTTGACCTGTTGTTGTGCAGTGTTCTGTGGCTGGCTGCCTGCGGTCAGGTGGAAGCATTGCGCAGCCCCCGTCTGGTGCAGGCGGCCGAATTCAACCAGCGCGCCCAGCACGCTTTCCGGCACGGTGAATATGAGCAGGCTGCGACGCTGTATGAGCGTGCCCTGCAAGTGGATATGGCGATCGAGCATGCGGATGGCATCGCCATCAACACCCTCAATCTGGCGCGGGTGAATCAGGTGCGGGGCCAACCAGCCTTGGCGGAGCACCTGCTGGATCGGTTGCTGGACGACCAGGCCCTGCACTTTGCTCCCGCGTATCTGACAGAAGCTGCCGTGCAAAAATCCCTGTTGCGTTTGCGTGCGGAAGACGCGGCGGCGGCCTCGATATGGCTGGATCGAGCTGTCTCGTGGTGCAATCCGGACTGCAAACTGAACGGCGTAATCGCGAACGTGCGTGCCGGAATCGCCCTGCAGGGGCAGGATGGCGCGCAGGCACTCTCATGGAGCGAGCGCGCAGCGGCGGAGAATCGCGATGTTCCGCTGGAATATGCCAATGCCTTGCGCCTGCAGGCCTCGGCACGGATGCTGCAAAAAGCGCCCGATGCTGCATTGCCCCTGGCGGAAGAAGCGCTGCGCATCGACAAAGCACTGGGATTGCCGGAAAAGATCCGCCAGGATTTGTTGCTGTTGGCACAAGTTCAGGAGCGGAGGGGGCAGCCCGAACTGGCGGCTCAATACCGTGAGCGCGCCGCACGCATCGCCGCGATTGGCTTGAAGTGAGACGGCAATGGGGATGCTGTTGCACCTGCGCCAGGTCAATGCCCGTTTGCCCCAGCAGGGTCGCGCTTCGATCAAGATGGGCATCGTGCTGCATATGGGTGAAGTTATCAGCGGGCGTATCGGCTCCGCGGCTCGGTGCGAATACATCCTTATCGGCGGGGCAGTGAGTCTGTCGGTCAAACTGGCGGCGTTGGGCAATGCCCCAGACTGGAATCCACCCGTGCGGGCCGCAGCATAATGCCGAAGTTCTGGAGCAGACTGGGCGCGCGGCTGAAGATGACGCAATTGCGGCAGACGGTGCTCGGAACATTGCAGCTGCTTTGGTATGCCTTCACCCATTTGCACGTGCTGCGCATCGCCCCGGTGAATGCCGTGTTCCAGCGCCAGTTGTTCTTTACCGGGGTCGAGGCACTGGCCATCGTCGCGGTATTCGGTCTGTTGAGCGGCGCGCTGGTCATTACCCAGATCACCTCGCTGGTCGGCGGCGACAGTGAGCTGACCGTCAAAATCCTGATCTGGACCGTGGTCCGGGAAGTTGGTCCCTTGTTTGCCGCCATCATCATCATCGCGCGCAGCAGCGCCGCCATTGCTTCCGAACTGGCGCTGATGAAAACGCGCGAGGAAATGACCAGCCTGCTCCGCATGGACATCCCGCCGCAGGATTATCTGCTGGTGCCGCGCATCGCCGGGGTGACCCTGGCCGTCCTGGCGCTGACCATCTATTTTCAGGTGGTGGCCATCGGCGGCGGGCTGGCAATCAGCGCCATGTATCAGAATGTCTCCTACCTCGACCAGGTCGGGCGCTTCCTGCAAACCGTCAAACTGTCCGAATTCGCCGTGGTCGGGCTTAAAGGCTGCTTGTTTGGCCTTGCCATTTCATCCATTTCCTGTTTCAACGGCATGCAGGCGCAGCCCTCGGTGACCGAAGTGCCGAAAGTCGCGATCAAGGCCGTGCTGCAAAGCCTTTTGTTCGTTTTTGCTTTGGATGCGCTGATCGCCTACCTCGGCATGGCGGGCTGACTTGCGCTATACTGCGCGCCCGTTTGGCGCTAGAGCGCCTCTAAACGGTTACAGACCGAAATTTGAAGTGCGGCGCTTGCCGCATTTGTTTTTGCAGAGTGGACAAAATGCCTGTCATTACCTTACCGGATGGTTCGCAACGTAGCTTTCCCAACCCCGTGACGGTCGCCGAAGTTGCGCAGAGCATCGGCGCCGGCTTGGCGCGTGCCGCCCTGGCGGGCAAGGTGGACGGGAAACTGGTGGATACCTCGCACCTGATCGCTGCCGATGCCCGGCTGGCCATTGTCACCGACAAGGAGGACGACGGGGTCGATCTGATCCGCCATTCCACCGCGCACTTGCTCGCGTACGCGGTGAAAGAACTCTTTCCCGAGGCGCAGGTGACCATCGGCCCGGTGATCGAGGACGGTTTCTTTTACGATTTTGCCTATGCGCGCCCGTTCACCCCGGAGGATCTGGCCGCCATTGAAAAGCGCATGGCGGAACTGGCAAAACTTGATTTGCCCGTCACGCGGCGCGTGTTGCCGCGCGACGAGGCGGTGGCCTATTTCAAATCGCTCGGCGAAAAATACAAGGCCGAACTCATCGCGGCCATCCCCGCCGACCAGGAAGTGTCGCTTTACAGCGAAGGCGAGTTTACCGACCTATGCCGCGGCCCGCACGTGCCATCGACCGGCAAGCTCAAGGCGTTCAAGCTGATGAAAGTGGCGGGTGCCTATTGGCGCGGCGACGCGAAGAACGAGATGCTGCAACGCATCTACGGCACGGCCTGGGCAAAAAAGGAAGACCTCGATGCCTATCTGCACCGTCTGGAAGAAGCGGAAAAACGCGACCATCGCAAACTCGGCAAGCAACTTGATCTGTTCCATATGCAGGACGAGGCACCGGGCATGGTGTTCTGGCATCCAAAAGGCTGGGCGGTATGGCAGGTGATCGAACAGTACATGCGCCGCGTGTATCGGGATAACGGCTATC
Source organism: Ferrigenium sp. UT5 (assembly GCF_045866295.1). Lineage (NCBI taxonomy): Bacteria > Pseudomonadati > Pseudomonadota > Betaproteobacteria > Nitrosomonadales > Gallionellaceae > Ferrigenium > Ferrigenium sp. UT5. The sequence continues at coordinate 43,376 of NZ_BAAFRY010000011.1, read as the reverse complement.
AGGAAGTGCGCTGTCCGCAGATCATCGACCGCGTGCTGTGGGAGAAATCGGGCCACTGGGAACATTACAAGGCCAACATGTTCACCACCGAGTCCGAGAAGCACGACTACGCCATCAAGCCGATGAACTGTCCCGGCCACGTGCAGGTATTCAATGCCGACCTGCGTTCCTATCGCGAGCTTCCACTGCGCTACGGCGAATTCGGTTCGTGCCACCGCAACGAGCCTTCCGGCGGTTTGCACGGTTTGCTGCGCGTGCGCGGCTTCGTCCAGGACGACGGGCACATCTTCTGCACCGAGGCACAGATCGAGTCGGAAGTCACCGCCTTCAATGCGCTGGTGCTAAAGGTCTATAAGGATTTTGGCTTCAATGACGTGGTGGTGAAACTGGCGTTGCGTCCGGAAAGCCGCGTCGGTTCGGACGAGATATGGGATAAGGCGGAGGAGGCCTTGCGTGCCTCGTTGCGCGCTGCGGGGATGGACTGGGTCGAGTTGCCGGGCGAGGGCGCATTCTATGGTCCCAAGATCGAATTCCACATCAAGGACGCGATCGGCCGTTCCTGGCAATGCGGCACGATCCAGGTGGACTTTTCCATGCCGGGCCGCCTCGGCGCAGAGTTTGTGGACGAAGACAATACGCGCAAGACACCGGTGATGTTGCACCGCGCCATCCTCGGTTCGCTGGAACGGTTCATCGGCATTCTGGTGGAAAACCATGCCGGAGCGTTGCCGTTGTGGCTGGCGCCGGTGCAACTCGTCCTGATGAATATTTCACAGGCGCAGGAAGCCTACACCGAAAAAGTCTCCGGAATTTTGCGCGCTGCCGGTTTTCGCGTGCAAACAGATTTGCGCAACGAGAAGATTACCTATAAAATCCGAGAACATAGCTTGCAGAAATTGCCATATCAGCTGATTGTGGGTGACAAGGAAATGGCTGCAGGTCTCGTTGCCGTGCGAACCCGTCAAGGTGAAGACCTCGGGCAGATGTCGGTGGAGGCGTTGTTACAGCGCCTCAATACCGAGCTGCATGCGGGACGCGCGGTTTAATTTTTTAATGGAGAAATTGCAATAGCACAGGATAAGTCGCAGCGACTGAACGAGCAGATAACGGCACCACAAGTGCGGCTCGTTGGCGCGGAGGGAGAGCAGGTTGGCATCGTGGCCGTAGCGGAAGCGCTGCGCATGGCGGATGAAGCGGAACTGGATCTGGTCGAGATTGCGCCCATGGCGGAACCGCCGGTCTGTCGCATCATGGACTTCGGCAAGTTCAAATACGCCGAAAGCAAAAAACAGCACGAAGCCAAGCTCAAGCAAAAGCAGGTGCAGGTCAAGGAAATCAAATTCCGGCCCGGCACCGATGAAGGTGACTACAACATCAAGTTGCGCAACCTGATCCGCTTTCTGGGAGACGGTGACAAGACCAAGGTGACGTTGCGCTTTCGCGGACGCGAGATGGCGCACCAGGAGATTGGCATGCGCCTGATCGAGCGGATTCGGGAAGATCTGGCCGAGCATGGTGCCGTCGAGCAGTTCCCGAAAATGGAAGGCCGCCAGATGGTGATGGTGATCGGTCCGAAACGTAAATAAGTTTGCATCGCAACGGAGTAAGGGGCTGTCGTTGTGGTGGTTGTCGAAGTGCCCCAGACAAGTGATTCCGGGTTTCAAGCGTTTCTGCCAGAAACCTCCCGGCGTCATCCAATAAACGGAGTTGTTATGCCAAAGATGAAAACCAAGAGTGGCGCTGCCAAGCGCTTCAAGGTGCGCGCCAGCGGAAGCGTCAAGCGTTCGCAAGCATTCAAGCGCCACATCCTCACCAAGAAGACCACCAAGAACAAGCGTCAGTTGCGTGGTACGACCGAAGTTCACGCAACCAACACGGCGTCCGTGCACGCCATGATGCCCTACGCATAAGGAGTTATTGACATGGCAAGAGTTAAACGTGGTGTAACGGCGCGCGCGCGCCACAAGAAAGTTCTGGACAAGGCCAAGGGTTACCGTGGCCGCCGCAACAGCGTCTACCGCATCGCCAAAGAGGCGGTGATGAAGGCCGGGCAATATGCCTATCGTGACCGTCGTCAGAAAAAGCGTCAGTTCCGCACCCTGTGGATTGCCCGCATCAACGCGGCGGCCCGTGAACAGGGCTTGAGCTACAGCGTGTTCATGAACGGCCTGAAGAAGGCTGCGATCGAGATCGATCGCAAAGTGCTGGCCGACTTGGCCGTGTTCGACAAGGCTGCCTTCACGCAGATCGTCGGACAAGCCAAAGCCAGCCTCGGCGCGTAATACCGGCGCAATAAGAAAAAGGAGGCTTCATGCCTCCTTTTTTGTTTCAAGATCGAACCGCTATCTAAAAGATGCAAGAACTTCAAACCATTCTTGATGACGCGCTGGCCCGTTTTGCCGCGACAACCGATGCGGCCGAACTGGAGAACGTCAAGGCTCGTTATCTCGGCAAGGAAGGCAGCCTGACCACGCTGCTGAAGGGGCTGGGAAAACTTTCCGCCGCTGATCGTCCGGCGGCAGGGGCGCGCATCAACCAGGTCAAGCAACAGATCGAGACTGCGCTGCAAGCCCGACGCGAAGCAATTCAACAACTGGCGCTGCAAGCCAAACTGGCGGGCGAGTCGCTGGACGTTACCTTGCCGGGACGTGGGCTGGGCGTGGGCGGGCTGCACCCGGTGACGCGCACGCTGGAGCGGATTGCCGCCCTGTTCCATTCGATCGGTTTTGCAGTGGCCGAAGGCCCGGAGATCGAAAACGATTTCTACAATTTCACTGCGTTGAACATCCCGGCTGACCACCCCGCACGCGCCATGCACGATACGTTCTATATCGACGAACAACATGTGCTGCGCACCCACACGTCACCCATCCAGATCCGTTATATGCAGGCGCATATGGCGAAATACGGCCATCTGGACACTATGCCGGACATCCGGATTATTGCCCCGGGCCGCGTCTATCGCGTGGATTCCGATGCGACCCATTCGCCCATGTTCCACCAGGTGGAGGGCTTGTGGATCGGCGAGCGCGTCAGTTTTGCCGATCTGAAAGGCGTGATCGCCGATTTCCTGCAGAATTATTTCGAGAGCGAAGACCTGCAAGTACGCTTCCGTCCGTCGTTCTTCCCGTTTACCGAGCCGTCGGCCGAGATGGATATGAGCTGGAAGGGGGGGTGGTTGGAGATCGGCGGTTGCGGCATGGTGCATCCGAACGTGCTCAAGCATGTCGGCATCGACAGCGAGAAATACATCGGCTTCGCCTTCGGCATGGGGGTGGAACGTCTGGCCATGCTGCGTTACGGCGTGATCGACCTCAGGCTGTTCTTCGAGGGCGACCTGCAATTCCTGAAACAATTTAACTGATATGCAATTTTCCGAATCCTGGTTGCGCATCTTCGTGAATCCATCGCTTTCCAGCGATGAGTTGTCGCACCTGCTGACGATGGCGGGTCTTGAAGTCGAAGCAATGAGGCCTGTCGCAGCTGCCTTCGACAAGGTCGTCGTGGCGCAGGTACTGACCAAAGACAAACATCCCGATGCCGACAGACTGAACGTGCTGACCGTGGATGTCGCCCAGGCCGAACCGCTGACCATCGTGTGCGGTGCGGCGAACGTGGCCGTCGGCATGAAAGCGCCCTGCGCGCTGGTCGGCGCGAAGTTGCCCCCGGGTGCGGATGGAAAGAATTTCGAGATCAGGCAGGCCAAGGTGCGCGGTATCGCCTCCTTCGGCATGATGTGCTCGGCCAAAGAGCTTGGCCTGGCAGAAGAAAGCAGCGGACTGCTGGAATTGGCGAGCGATGCAGCGGTCGGGCAAAGCATCCGTGAGCATCTGGATCTGGACGATCAACTGATCACGCTCAAACTGACGCCGAACCGCTGCGACTGTCTGTCCCTGCAAGGGATCGCGCGCGAAGTCGCCGCTTTGACGTCTGCGCATTTACAGCCAGTACCGTCCGCGACTTTCAAGCCGACCGGCACCCGATCGATCAAGGTCGGCATAAGCACATCCGTCTGCCCGCGATACAGCGGGCGGGTGATTTCAGGGGTGAACGCCCGGGCGGCGACTCCTGACTGGATGGTGCAGCGCCTGCAGCGTTGCGGTCTGCGCAGTGTCAGTGCGCTGGTCGATGTGACCAACTATGTGCTGCTGGAAATGGGGCAGCCGCTGCACGCGTTCGATCTGAACAAATTGCACGGGGATATTGAAGTGCGTTTCGCGCGTGCTGGAGAAAACCTTGAACTGCTCAACGGGCAGGTGGTGGCATTGCAGGAAGACATGCTGGTGATCGCCGATGCCGAACGCCCGGTTGCGCTGGCTGGCGTGATGGGCGGGGCGGATAGCGCGGTGGATGAGGCAACGACCGATATTTTTCTGGAGAGCGCCCACTTTTTGCCCGCCGCAATCGTCGGCAAGTCGCGCCGACTGGGGGTCAACTCCGACTCCGCCTATCGCTTCGAACGCGGGGTGGATTTCGCGGCGACCTGCGCGGCGCTCGACCGTGCCACCCAATTGATCCTCGATATTTGCGGTGGGGAAGCGGGACCCGTGACAGAAGTGCAGGGAGAGTTGCCGTCGCGCCATCCGGTGCGTCTGCGTGCCGCGCGGGTGCAGCGGGTATTGGGAGTGACCCTGGCGACCGACGAGATCGCGCGGATTTTGTCCAGCCTGGGCATGGCGCTACAGCAGAGCGGAAATGATTTCGTCGTGACCCCGCCCAGCTACCGTTTCGATATCGAGATCGAGGAAGACCTGATCGAAGAGGTCGCGCGCGTGTATGGCTACGAAAACATCCTGCCAGCCCCAATCCGGGCAAACATGCGCATGCTGCCGCTGGTCGAAGCCGAGCGCTCCCTGGTGAAACTGCGCCAGACCATGGTATTGCGCGACTATCAGGAGACCATCAATTACGCTTTCGTGGAAACCGCGTGGGAGCGCGACTTGTGCGGCAATCCCGCACCGGTTGCCCTGAAGAACCCGATCGCCAGTCAGATGAGTGTGATGCGCAGCAGTTTGCTGGGCGGATTGCTTGCGACCCTGCGGACCAATCTGGCGCGCAAGCAGCCGCGTGTGCGTCTGTTCGAGATCGGGGGCTGCTTCAGAGCCGAGGCGGGGAGTTACACCCAGCAGGATCGCCTGGCCGGGCTGGCTTATGGCGGGGCCTGTGACGAGCAATGGGGGGTGTCCGCGCGTGCCGTCGATTTCTTCGATGCGAAAGCGGATGTGGAAGCCCTGTTCGCCCCGCGCAGCCTGACTTTTCAGGCGACTGAACATCCCGCATCACATCCCGGCCGTTCGGCGCGCATTCTGCTGGACGGGCTTGCGATTGGCTGGATGGGGGAATTGCATCCGCAATGGCAACAGCAGTACGACTTGCCGCAAGCGGTATTGTGGTTCGAGGTGGACTTGGCCGCATTGACTCAAGGAGAGGTTCCGCGTCCGGGCGCTGTTTCGCGCTTGCCATTGGTACGGCGGGATATTGCGGTCGTGGTCGATGAGCACGTCACGGTCCAGTCGCTGCTGGAAGCGATGCAGGGCTGCAAAGTTCCCTTTGTGGTGGGGATCAACCTGTTCGATCTGTATCGCGGGCACGGCGTGGCGCAAGGGAGAAAAAGCCTTGCATTCCGTGTGTTATTACAAGATACTGAAAAAACGCTCGGCGATTCCGAAATCGAGCAGAGCATTGCCGGACTGCTGGATGTTTTACAGAAAAATGGCGCGCAAATAAGGGGAGAGTCATGACAACAACGCTGACCAAGGCTGAACTGGCAGACTTGCTATTCGAAAAAGTCGGGTTGAACAAACGTGAGGCCAAAGACATGGTGGAAGCCTTTTTCGAAGAAATCCGAGCGCAACTGGCGCAGGGAGACAGCGTAAAACTGTCCGGTTTCGGCAATTTTCAGTTGCGCGACAAACCGCAGCGGCCGGGCCGCAATCCGAAGACCGGCGAAGAAATCCCCATCACCGCGCGCCGGGTGGTGACCTTTCACCCCAGCCAGAAACTGAAGAGCATGGTAGAGAAGACCTATCATGGATCCGCACGCAACTGATACAGATTTGCCGGTGATCCCGGCAAAGCGCTACTTCACCATCGGTGAGGTGAGTACCCTGTGCGGTGTCAAGGCGCACGTGCTGCGCTATTGGGAACAGGAATTTACCCAGCTCAAACCGCTCAAGCGCGGTGGCAATCGTCGTTATTACCAGCATCACGAAGTGCTGCTGATTCGCCGCATTCGCCATTTGCTGTATGAAGAAGGATTCACCATCAGCGGCGCGCGCATCCGTCTTGAGCAAACCGGATTGCAGGAGCCGGCAATGGCAGCGCCGGCAGCGTTGCCGAACCTGCATTTGGCAGAGATTCGCCATGAGCTGAATGAAGTGTTGCGATTGTTGCGCGCGTGATGGCAAAAAGAATTTCATCGTTTCTTTGCTCTGCTATAATCCGCGCCCTCGGGGCGTAGCGCAGCCTGGTAGCGTACTTGCATGGGGTGCAAGTGGTCGGAGGTTCAAATCCTCTCGCCCCGACCATCAGAACAATAATCTATCCGGGCTATTGTGGCTGATTAAAAATTTCATAAGTTTTACTCCGCCAATCCGCGCAACCTGCTCCCCCACTCCGATTTTCCTGTGTGGTGGATTCACCTCCGATATTGTTTCCGAATGAGCGTGTCTTCAGCCGCTGTTTTTCATCTGTCCGCGCTGCGACAGCACGGGTAAAGCCTGCTAAAATCGCGCCCTCAGAACTTTCTGATTCACAATAATCATTTGGAGACAAGTATGGCTGTTGAACGCACCCTTTCTATCATCAAACCCGATGCGGTCGCCAAGAACGTCATCGGTCAAATCTATTCCCGTTTCGAGAATGCAGGTCTGAAGATCATCGCCGCGCGTATGGTGCAACTGTCCCGTGCCGAAGCAGAAGGCTTCTATGCCGTGCACAAGGCACGTCCGTTCTTCAATGATCTGGTGAACTTCATGATCTCCGGCCCGGTGATGATCCAGGTGCTGGAAGGCGAGGGCGCAATTCTGAAGAACCGTGACCTGATGGGCGCAACCGATCCGAAGAAAGCCGACAAAGGCACCATCCGCGCCGATTTCGCGGACAGCATCGACGCGAATGCAGTGCACGGTTCCGACGCGGCTGAAACGGCTGCGGTCGAGATCGCGTACTTCTTCCCGGCACTGAACGTCTACTCGCGCTAACTGGCGAGGGATGCCATCTGCTAATGCGTAATCTCGCCAGCTGCCATCTCCTCAATCCTCTTCCGCAAGCGGGCGAGGAGGCGGGCGAACGCTGCGCGTGTTTCATGTTCGGGTGCGTCTGATGAAACAGAACCTCCTGGATCTTGAACCTCCCGCGATGACCGCCTGGTTCGCGGAACACGGCGAAAAGCCGTTCCGTGCCAAGCAGGTGTTGCGCTGGATCTACAAGAACGGGGTGTCCGATTTCGATGCGATGAGCGACCTGGCGGTCTCTCTGCGCGAAAAACTGAAACAGCTCGCCTGCATCAGGACGCCAGCCGTAATGCGCGAAGAGACCGCCTCCGACGGGACGCGCAAATGGCTGCTGGATGTGGGAACCGGAAACGCGGTGGAGACCGTGTTCATCCCGGAAGAGGACAGGGGCACGCTCTGCGTTTCGACGCAGGCGGGCTGCGCGCTGGATTGCGCGTTCTGTTCCACCGGCAAGCAGGGTTTCAACCGCAACCTATCCACCGCCGAGATCATCGGCCAGGTGTGGTGGGCCAACCATGAATTGGGCAAGAATGAAGATGGCAACTGGCCGGTCACCAATGTGGTGCTGATGGGCATGGGTGAGCCGTTGCTGAACTTCGACAGTACGGTGAGCGCCTTGCGCCTGATGCTGGACGACCATTGCTACGGCTTGTCGCGCCGTCGTGTGACGGTGTCCACTTCCGGCGTGGTGCCTGCGATGGATCGGTTGCGCGATGAGTGTCCGGTCGCGCTGGCGGTTTCGCTGCACGCGCCGAACGATGCGTTGCGCAACGTGCTGGTGCCGATCAACCAGAAATATCCCCTGCAGGAATTGATGGCGGCCTGCCTGCGTTATCTGGAAAAGGCACCGCGCGATTTTGTCACCTTCGAGTATGTGATGCTGGCCGGCATCAACGATACCATACAGCACGCGCGCGAACTGGTCGCGCTGGTGCACGACGTGCCGTGCAAGTTCAATCTCATTCCGTTCAATCCGTTCCCGCAGGCGCCCTATCAACGCTCGGATATGGAAACGGTGAAACGTTTTCGCGATGTGCTGATGCAGGCCGGCATCGTCACCACCATCCGCAAGGTGCGCGGCGACGACATTGCGGCGGCTTGCGGACAATTGGCGGGACAGGTGCAGGACAAGACGAAACGGACGCATCGCTTGATGGAGGTACAGCAATGAGGTACGGCATGAAGAGCGGAATGGTGTTATTTATTTTCCTTCTGGCCGGCTGTGCCACACATGGCGCAACGGATGAACGGGACCGTAATATTGCAGCAAGCCATACCGAACTGGCCGCATCCTATTTCGAGCGCGGCCAGTATTCGATTGCCTTGCAGGAATTGGGGGTTGCCCTGCAGGCTGACGATTCCTATGCGCCCGCTTATAACGTGCGCGGCTTGGTGCGCATGACGCTGCGCGAGGACAAACAGGCGGAAGCTGATTTTCGGCGTAGCCTCAAGCTTGAACCGGCCAATGCAGGTGCCTACAACAACTACGGCTGGTTTTTGTGTCAGCGTGGTCGTGCCAAAGAGTCACTTCAGCAGTTCAGGAAGGCACTCGCCAACCCGCTGTATGGCACCCCCGATCTTGCTAATGCGAATGCGGGAATCTGTGCATACAAGGCCGGCGATCCTGCGCTGGCCGAGACTTATTTGCAACGCGCATTAATTCTGCATCCGGAGATGCCGGAAGCGCTGGCCGGTTTGGCCGCCCTGGCCTATGGCAACGGCAACCCTGCGGCGGCCAAGTCATGGCTGTTGCGGTATCTGCGCACCGGGCGCGAACTCGATGCCGAACAATTGTTGCTGGCCGTGCGCATCGAGCGTCAACTGGGTGATCGTAATGCTTCGGCCAGTTTTGCTTTGCAACTGCGCAAGCGGTTCCCGGATTCGCCCGAGGCGCAACTTTTACAAAGTGGCGAATGATGAACGAAATCAAACAGGATTCTGCGGCCGGTGATTCGGTCATACCGCACTTGAGCACCGGTGCGCGGTTGCGCGCGGCGCGCGAAGCGCACGGGCTGACCACCCAGGAAATCGCGGATCGGATCAAGTTCAGCGTGCGCCAGGTGGAGGCGCTGGAGGCTGATGATGCCGAACATTTGCCACAGGGGACTTTTCTGCGCGGGTTCATCCGCAGCTACGCGCGCGTGGTGCATCTCGATCCCGCACCCTTGCTCAACGAGACCGCAACGGAAACGGAGCACCATTTCGATGTGACCGATGTTCAAGGTGGAGGCGCACCGCTCCCCAAGGGGGGTGCCGCGGAACGCAAGAATCTTTACGTGCTGGCTGGCGCCCTGATCATTGCAATCGGCCTGGCGTGGTTTCTCTTCACTCAACGGGATGGCGGCGTGCAAATGATCGGCGTCGATTCGGGCATGCAATCAGCGGTGGTTATTGCTACAGCAACTTCCTCCGTAACCGCTGTTTCCAGTGAAGTCGCTGCGAGTGAAACTGTCGTGCCAGACAGGGCCACGCCACCGGTGTCGGTGAAGGCAGAAGCCGCCAGAACTCTGCCAAAGAATGAAACGATTCCTGCCGTAGCGGTTGCCGCGGAAATACCGGCCAAGCGCGAAATTCCGCTGGAGCAACTGATGAAACGTCCCATCCACTTCGTGTTCACGGAAGACGCCTGGGTGGAGGTCACGGACGTAAACGGCGAAGTGCTTATTTCGCGCGTTACCCAGGCTGGGGGCGAGAAATGGATCGGCGGCAACCGGCGCGCGCCCTATCAGGTCAACATCGGCAAGGTCGGTGCCATCCGCCTTTATTACAAAGGGAAGGAAGTCGATCTTTCCGGATTCAGGCCCGATGGCATCGCGCACTTGGTATTGGAGTGATTCATGAGTTTTCTGCACGCCGCACGCCGCACGACCCCGCAGATCCGCGTCGCCGACATCGTGATCGGGAGCGGAGCGCCCATTGTCGTGCAGTCGATGACCAACACCGATACCGAGGACATCACCGCCACCACCAACCAGGTGCACGAACTGGCGCAGGCGGGTTCCGAACTGGTGCGCATCACCGTCAACACCTCCGCCGCCGCGGAAGCAGTGCCGCATATCCGGCGACGTCTGAATGCGCTGGGCTGCACAGTTCCCCTGATCGGTGACTTTCACTACAACGGCCACCGCCTTCTCACCGAATATCCGGAATGCGCACAGGCGCTGGCGAAATACCGGATCAATCCCGGTAATGTGGGCAAGAACCGCAAGGGCGAAGACCAGTTCGCTATGATGATCGGGGTTGCCAGGAAATACGACAAAGCCGTACGCATCGGTGTCAACTGGGGCAGTCTGGACCAGGATCTGATCGTGCGCATGATGGATGAGAACTCCCGACTGGCCGAACCCAGGGCAGCGAACGAAATCACGCGCGAAGCGCTGATCATGTCGGCGCTGCAAAGTGCGCAACGGGCCGAGGAGCTTGGTTTGGCGCATGACCGCATCGTGCTTTCCTGCAAGGTCAGCGATGTGCAGGATCTGATTGCCGTGTATCAGGAACTTGCCCGGCGCTGCGACTACGCATTGCATCTTGGTTTGACCGAGGCGGGCATGGGCTCAAAAGGAATTGTCGCCTCGACCGCCGCGCTCGCCGTATTGTTGCAACAGGGCATCGGCGACACCATCCGTGTTTCGCTCACTCCGGCTCCTGGCGGTGCGCGCACCGAAGAAGTCGTGGTGGCGCAGGAGATCTTGCAGACCATGGACCTGCGCGCTTTTGCGCCAATGGTCACTGCTTGCCCTGGTTGCGGCCGCACCACCAGTACGGTATTCCAGGAACTGGCACAAAGTATCCAGGCTTACCTGCGCGCGCAAATGCCACTGTGGCGCGAACAATACCAGGGTGTTGAGGAGATGACCGTTGCCGTCATGGGTTGTATCGTGAACGGGCCCGGGGAGAGCAAATTGGCGAATATCGGCATCAGTTTGCCCGGCACCGGCGAAACCCCCTCGGCGCCAGTCTATGTTGATGGCGAGAAAACCGTGACGTTGCGCGGGGAAAATATCGCCCAGGAATTCCAGCAGATTGTTGATGCCTATGTCGCCAGCAACTATGCTAGAAAGGCTCACTAAACGCCAGCCGTGCTGTGGCAAACCCGACTGTTTTCAAAAAACAAAAATAAAAGAGCCCGAATTTTCGGGCTCTTTCGTTTTTCAAAAGCACGCGTTATTTCAACTTCTCGATCCCCAGCATCTTCATGATGCTTCCCTCATAGAAGGGTTCCGAGCTGCCTTTCTTCATCTTGCGGATGAAATACTTCTCAAAGGCGACCTTGGCCAGATGCACCCATTTCCCTTCGGAGAACCAATTGACGTTGCGCGGGGGAATTTGCGGGATCGCCACAAAAGCCACGCCACTCTCGCCAAAATCGGCCAGACAAACCGCATTCCATGTAGCCTCCCGATCTGCGGGCTGGCCAGTCAGGTCGGAATGGATATTGTGCACGGCGGCGGTTACCATGGACTCGATCATGTATCCGGTTTTGGGGGTTCCGACCGGAACCGGGGTCGCTTCGACCGGAGGAATGGCGACACACACGCCGACCGCGAAGATGTTCTTGAATTTCTGGTTGCGCTGATGCTTGTCCACCGTAATAAAACCGCGCGCCTGGACCAGGCCCTCGATGCCGAAGACCGCATCAATGCCTTTGAACGATGGCAACATCATGCTGTAGTTGAACGGCAATTCGTGCTGTTTCCGTTCCTGCCCAAGATCATCGAACTCGGTGACATACATCTTTCCGGCCTCGACCTTGGTCACCTTGGCATTGCAGATCCACTTGATGTGTTTGTCGCGCATGGCCGATTCCAGGATGCCTTTGGAATCGCCCACGCCGCCCAGACCGAGGTGTCCGATGTAGGGTTCTGACGTAACGAACGTCATCGGCACCTGGGTGCGTATCTTGCGGCGGCGCAGATCGGTTTCCATGATGAAGGCGTATTCGTAAGCCGGGCCGAAACAGGAGGCGCCTTGCACTGCGCCCACCACGATTGGCCCCGGATTCCTGCAGAAGTTTTCCCATTCGTCATGGGATGCCATCGCATGATCGAGCGTGCAGACCGAATGGGTGAATCCTTGCGGACCGAGACCTTCCACTTCGTCGAAAGCGAGTTTGGGGCCGGTCGCGATGATCAGATAATCGTAAGCGAGTTTTTTTCCATCATTCAGTTCGATCAGGTTCTGCTCGGGATGAACCCGTTTGACACCGGTCGAAAGGAAGTCGATTCCCTTGCGTTCCAGATAGGCGCGCACCGGGAACTCAACATGCTTGCGCTCGCGCCATTTGACTGCGGCCCATGGATTGGAGGGAGTGAACTGAAAATTCTCGCGGTCGGAAACCACTGTCACTTTGTGCTGCTTATCCAGTTTTTCCTGCATCTCGTAAGCGGCAGGCATGCCGCCGACGCCTGCTCCCATGATCACCACATGCGCCATATTGCCCCCTTATTAGGATGAAACAGAATCGACAGATATTGCTCGAACAGGAGCCATCTTCAGGCGCGAATTAGACGCAATCCATGGCGCAGATGTCTATAGCCACATTGGTCGTCAGAAAGTAGCCCGAATGGGCTACCGGAATGATCACTGGCGTTTTTGGTAGTTCTCGTCGCCATGTTCTTTGGCGAACAGCACTGCGGCCTTGACGCGCGACGACAGGTTCAGCTTGTTGAGGATGTGCCGGACGTGCTGTTTTACCGTGTCATAGCTGATATGCAAGGTTAGGGCGATGCCTTTATTGCTTTCCCCGCGCGACAGAAGCTGCAGGATCTCGCGTTCGCGGTCGGTGAGCAATTTGATCGAGTTTTTCGCCTCATGTTCGGATTTGTCGCCCTTGAGCAGATCAATCATTTTCACCGTCATCGACGGGGCAACGACCAGTTCGCCGGCGGCAACCCGTTTGATCGCGTCGACGACTTCATCCGGTGCCATATCCTTGAGCAGATAGCCGCGCACGCCGGCCCGGATTGCATTGCTCAAGTCGGTTTCGGAATCGCTCATGGTCAACATCACGGCGGGAAGGGTGCAGCCGTTCTTGCGCAAGGCTTCAATTATCGAGATTCCATCCATCGGCTTCATGCGCAAATCGACGATGAGCAAATCCGGTTTTTGTTCAATCAGTCCCTGCAAATCTTCCAGAGAACCGACCGCCCCCAGCACCTCGATATCGTAACAGTGGGAAAGCAACTCACTCAGTCCGCTGCGGCAAAGGCTTTAGTCATCAATCATGGCCACTTTCAACTTCTCACTCATGCAATTTTCTCCAGTCTGATCCCGGTTCAGGGAAATAGAGTTGTACACAGGTACCCAATCCCCTGGTGCTTTCCACACGGATTTCTCCGCCAATGTTTTGCGCCCGCTCGCGCATGATGGTGATGCCGTAGTGTCCTTCAACGGGCGAGAAGGTGCCAACCCCGTTATCTTCAATACAGAACACATAGTAACCGCATAACTGATCGATGATCAGTCGTGCATGGCTTGCATTCGAATGCTTGGCGATGTTGGAAAACGCCTCGCGCACGATGTTATATACCTGAATTTCATGTTCGAGTGGCAGGTCGAGATCGACGACATGAATCGTCGTTTCAAGCGTGATGGAATACTTGCTACGGAATTCCGCCATCAAGGTATGTAATGCCTTCAGCAGGCCAGCCGGATCCATTTCGCTGCGGAAATCGGTAATCAGCGAGCGCACCGCTTTTTGACTGATTTCAAGTGCTCCATCAAGCTCATTGGTGTATTTCTTGACCATCAGTTCATTTTTATTGCGAAGTGCCCCGGTCAGCAGTCGGGTGCTCATGCGCGCATAGTTGAGCGTTTGCGCCAGAGAATCATGAATCTCGTTCGCGATCGTTTGTCGCTCCTGCAACAACTCGGCGCGCTTTGCCTCGCGGTTGGCCTGGATGTATTCGATCAGGGCGCTGCATAGTTCGGCAAAAATGGCAGCCAGACTGGCAGTCTTGCCGGAAGAGGATTTGGGGGAATTAAAAAAAAGCGTGAATACCCCGAGCAGTATGCCGGGAGAATTTGTGCTTTCCAGCGGTATCGAGAGAGCAGAATGGCACTGTTTATTGGCTATATCGCCTTGTTTCGATTCGCATGCTTCGACATCTGTGGCGCACAAGCCGCGTCGGAAAGCATCCTTGCCGCAGTTCTCGCAGGCCAGTTTGGCCAATGATTCAGGCTCTGCTTCTTCGTCGGTCAAACCCACCGCACTGATTACTTGCAATGTCTGCTCATCGGGAAGGAGGACGCGCACCACCCCGGCCTTGGCTTGAGTCAGATTGATGGCTGATTCGAGATGGGATGTCAGGAGTTTCCTGAAATCGCTGGGACGTGCGGTCTGGAATTGTTCTTCCACGCATGCGTCAACGCCGCCACTGGCACCCGGCGGATTGAATTCGGGCTCGCGTGTCCAGCAAAAATTGCTGCCGCCCAGATTCTTCAGTTTTTTACTCATTTGGCTCGGTCGTTGTGTCCATTCGTGCGCTGATGGTTGCCGGGCTTGTCTTAAGTTGGCAGGTTATGATGCTTTTCGATAAATTTCAACCTTATGCGGGAACCGGGAAATCATCTTGTCGCCTATAGCATCCGCCCAGTCTGCTGGCATAGCCTGAAGGGTAGGTGACAGACTACCCGATATGGCTATAGACATGGGGTATATTAATTTTGCCTAATGCGGCAAATTTCCACAACGCCAACAGGGTATGAAGATATGCATCGTTTCCGACAGCCATGACCGCTCTGATGCGCTGGTCGATGCGATCACGGAAGCCCGATCCGCGGGAGCAGAATTGGTGATTCATTGCGGCGATCTGATCGGCGCCAACACTTTGCGCGCATCGCTGCGGCTTGGAATTCCCATTCACGCCGTGCACGGCAACAATCTCGGCGACATGGCTTCACTGTACCGCATGATGGCAAAAAATCCCGGTCGTTTCACCTACCACGGGGAAGCGGCTGTGCTGGAAATGGCGGGGCGGAAGATTTTTGTCACCCACCTGCCTCATCACGGTCAAGCCTTTGCCTGCACCGGCGACTACGACCTGGTCTGCCATGGCCACAGTCATACCGCCCACGTCGGCAAACAACAGCACGTCAAGGGCGGAGAATGCTGGCTGGTTAACCCCGGCTCGGTGGCGGGCATCGACGCCCCGGGGGTCGATGCGATTCCGACCTGGATTTTGGGCGACCTATCCAGCATGACTTTTGAGATACGCAAACTACCGGAGGTTTGATGAACGCTTCTATTGCAAGAAACCAGTCCCGTCCGGATGACCCGGTGATCCAGCCGAAAAAATTCCAGGACATCGCAGGAAAATGATGGGGCTATAATTCATCACGTTAACTAAAAACCGAGGAGCGACCATGCAGCACCTGACCCCAAAAGAAGCATACGATTTTTTGCAGGCAAACCCGGAAGCAGTATTTATTGATGTGCGCAGCGAGATGGAATACATGTTCGTTGGCCATCCGCGCGGTTCCATTCTGATTCCATGGGTGGATGGTCCGGATTGGGAGATTAACCCGCTGTTTGTCGCACACGTGCGCAAGGCATCCAGTGTGAATCGGCCGGTGCTGTTGATTTGCCGTTCCGGACGCCGCTCTGCCGATGCCGGACTGGCACTGGAGAACGCCGGAATCAAGGATGTTTACAACGTCGAACATGGTTTTGAAGGCGACCTCGACGAGACGCACCACCGGAATTCGCACAACGGTTGGCGTTTTGACGGATTACCCTGGGCGCAGACTTGATGTCGATTCGCGCCTTGCATCCATCCGTTTTCCGACCACGCATCTTGCGAAAGAGTCCGACAGGCTGCTAGTGTGGTGTTGCACGCTATCTGGAACTTATGCCAAGGTGCGGGAAGCCCTTGTGGGTCGGGTTTTAACCCGACATGTCGGACTGAAGTCCGACCCACAAAGGTTTGCAATAAGTATCGTTAAGAGTGCAGCACTACACTAGGCATTTTAGATGCCGAACTTCACGGTGGCAGGAAGTTCAGTTCAACCCGGCTGTGGGCATGTCTCCGGCGGCGCGGATGCAAAATTCCGATAGTTCGCCCAACATCTGCTGCAGGATCTGATTTGCCGCTATGACCCCGCCATAAGCATCATCGCTGGGTGTTTCCTGTATCTTTTCAAACCATTTTACGGCGAGCACCTTTCTGTCGTGCACATTGCTCAATTGGGCGCGCACGACCATTTGCATGGTGCTGGGGTGGGTCATAAAGTCCTGCTGCAAACGAACCAGATCGACTTCGAGCCTGAGGTCCGCGGGAAGGGCGCCCGGGGTCTGCACAATGGCGCGGAATCCGCCCCCTTGTTCCAGAGCTTGAATGAGAAGTGGCAACAGCATCTGTTGCGGGGTGTCGGCCCAGCGATTGACCGCAAAATACTGAAGTTCATGCGTGCGGTTCCGATACGCCATTTGCGGCGTGTCGAAGCCGGGCCGCGCGCGCGGCATGGCAACGGCCAGCACCCGGTCGTGTCTGGCCTGTGCCGGAGGGGGCATCGCCTGCATCTCAAGCAGGTAGAGGCGGGAATTTTCCAATTTGGGTGCCGACAAGGCGGTGCAGCCGACCAGCAGCAGCGCGGACACCAGGCACAATCCTATGCGGCAGGAATGACATATTGGCGGGTTTGGATTCATCACGGGCGCTCTCTTGGATAGACTCATTTTAACGGAACGGAATCATTCCCCGGGGCCACGCCGGGCGGCGGGTTTGCCGTGCAGCAGAACGCCGGGGTTCTGTTCCAGCTCGGCGCTGATCCGCTGCAAGGAGTCGGTCAGTTGGCGCAACTCGATAAATAACTGATGCGCTTCCGGCAGCGCTTCGTCCGTGAATTGCCGGGTTCCATCCAGGGTACGGCTTGCGTTTGCGCCGGCGCTGGCGATTGTGCCGGACATCTGATCGAACGCGTCGGCACTCCGCTGCGCACGCTGTACCAGTTGGCGCAGTTCATCGCTCAACTGTGCCATGCTTTGCATGAGATGAGCCGCGTTATTCAAGCTTGAATCGATGGTATCCGCGCGGGCGGCAATGGTGTGCGAGACCAGTGCGATATCCGCCAGCGCGGTCTTGATCGTGCTCTGGTTATTATCATCCATCAGGGTATTGAAATGCTCGCTGGCGCGATTCAGATTGGCGAGTAACGCCGTCACCGCCGAATCGAGGCGGGTCAGCAGCGAGGGCGCGGACGGGATCACCGGATAGTCTTCCCCTTCCTGATTTTTTGGCGCGGGAGAGTCGCGGCTGCCTCCGTTCAGCTCGATAAAGGCAAGCCCAGTCAGTCCCTGGGTTTGGAGGATGGCCACGGTGTCGGCTTTGATCGGTGTGCCGTGCTCGATGACGAGCGTCAATTGCACCTGTTCGACATTGCCCGGCGCCAGCCTGATGCGCTGCACGCGGCCTACCTCGACGCCGCGGTAACGGACCGGGGCGTTGAGATTCAGGCCCGATACCGATTCATTCATATAGGTCAGGTAGGTGTCGTAAGTGGTGCGATAAGAGCGGCCACTGCCCAGCCACAACACCCCCATAATCAGGGCGGCGCCCAGGATTAGGACGAAGGCGCCGACGACGGCATAGTTTACTTTGTCTTCCATGCGTGCCCCTGTGCGGCCCGCCCGCGCGGCCCGGAAAAGTATCCCTGGATGATGGGGTGATCCGATTTTGATAATTGTTCCATTGTGCCGACCTCGAGAATGTGCTGCTCCCCCAGTACGGCGACTCGATCTGCGGTGCTCCATAACAGATCAAGGTCGTGCGTCACCATCATGATGGTCAATCCCAGGATATCGCGCAAGCTTTGCACCAATTCATCAATGCCGCTCGCGCTGAGCGGATCCAGTCCCGCCGTGGGTTCGTCGAGAAACAGCAGTTCGGGATCGAGTGCCATTGCACGCGCCAGTGCGGCACGTTTGCGCATGCCTCCGCTCAACTCGCTCGGGTATTTGACGCCCGCGTTCGCAGGCAAACCCGCCAGCGCGATTTTCAGTGCGGCGATCTCGGCGATCAGGCCCTCGCTAAAGCGGGTGTGTTCACGCAACACCAGGCTGACATTTTCGGTGACGGTGAGCGAGCTGAACAGCGCGCCGCGCTCAAACATCACGCCCCAGCGGCGGCGGAGTGGCAGTGCCTGCTGATCGTTCAATCCCACCACTTCCTGCCCGAACACGCGGATCGAACCCGACAACGGGCGCAGCAACATGATGATGGTGCGAAGCAATGTGGACTTGCCGCTACCGCTGCCGCCCGCCAGTGCAAAGACCTCTCCCCGGCACACCTCCAGATTGACGTCCTGGTGCACCACATGCGGACCAAAGCGGGTATGCAGATGTCGGATATCAATTACGGCGGGGGCGCTGTGCGGTGCGGGAATCATATTTCGAACCAGTTGAACACGACGGAGAACAGCGCATCGGCCAGAATGACAAGAAAAATCGACTGCACCACACTCACCGTGGTTTGCTGCCCGACGCTAGCCGCACTCCCGCTCACCTGAAAACCCCGATAGCAGCCGACCGAGGCGATGATGAACGCAAAAACCGGAGCCTTTCCGATCCCGGTCAGAAATGAGGACACGCTGACCGCATCTTCCAACCGATCGAGAAAGACCGTGAAGCTGACATCCAGTTGGGCGCGTGCCATCAACATGCCGCCAAACATCCCGCTCACATCGGCCCAGAGCGTGAGCATGGGGAGGGTGATGATCAGGGCCATCAGTTTGGGGAGAACCAGTATTTCGGCGGGCACAATACCGATGGTGCGCAAGGCATCAATTTCTTCGGTCATCTTCATGGTGCCGATCTGTGCCGCATACGCAGAGCCGGAGCGGCCGGCGACGATAATGGCGGTAAGCAGGGGGGCCAACTCGCGCAACATCGAGAGGCCAACCAGATCGGCAATAAAAATATTTGCGCCGAAGCGTTGCAGTTGATCCGCCCCCTGGTAGGCAATCACGATACCCATCAGAAAGGCGAGCAGCCCCACGATCGGCATGGCCTCGAATCCCGCGACCTGTACGTTGTGCAGGAACGAACGCCAGCGGATACGGCGCGGCTGGAATAGCGAAGTCAGTCCTCCGATCACACACTCACCGATGAAGGATAACATGCCAACCGCGTCGTTCAGACTATGCCAGAATTGTTTGCCGATGCCGGCCAACAGGCGGGTGCGTTCCGGCAGGGCGGGCGTGAGGGGAATGGTATGCGCAGCAATCAACTGCAACAGACGATTTGACTCGGGACGCAATCCAACGATGCGGACGCTTCGCCCCGACTGTTGCTGGCTGTTCAGCGTGCGCTGCAGCAGCAACGCGCCCGCGGTGTCCAGCTTGGATACGGCGGAGCCGTCGAACTCCAGGTCGCCGCTGGAAGGCCAGCGGATCGTCTCCAGTTGCCGCTCCAGCTGGTAGATTTCCGGCATCGTCCATGCCCCCGTGCAGCGCACCCGGATTGTCGCTGCGCAATCTGCCGCAGGGGACTCGACCTTTAGCCGGGCAGGGCTCCCGTTACTCATGCTTTCTCCAAGGTTGAGGCGGCAGGGCGCATGCGCGGCAAACCCTCAAGTTCATTCAGCCGCAGGTATTCTCCCGCCATACGCTCTGCAACATCCGTTCCCCGAATTCGGCGCGACACCGGGTACGGGGACGATTACTCCACTTTTGCCTTGCTGCGCAATTCTGAAATAGCCTTTTGGATCAGTTCCTGCTGGCGGCGCTTTTCCAGATTTTGTTTGACATCCTCGAATGCCGGAACTTTTAATTCCCGCGTGTCTTCCAGCTTGATCACATGCCAGCCGTATTGGGTTTGCACGGGGGCGCTGATCTGGCCTTTCTGCATGGCGGAGACAGCCTCGCCGAAGGGTTGGACGAAATTGGAAGGGACCGTCCAGCCCAGATCGCCGCCCTTGTCCTTGGAGCCCGGATCCTGCGATTTTTGTTTGGCAACCTTGGCAAAGCTTTCCTTCTTGACGCGCTTAAGCATCGTTTTTGCCTCATCCTCGGTGGGAACCAGAATGTGCGACACCTTGTATTCCTTGTTGCCAATGCGCGCCTTCATTGCCTCGTAATCCTGCTTGAGCAGCGCCTCTTCGACCGGATGAGTTTTGACGTAATTCTGGACATAAGCGCTGGCCAGCACCGATTGTCTGGCGAGCTCCAACTGTTGTGCAACAACAGCTTCTTTTTCGAGGCCCTGCCGGGCGGCTTCCTGCGAAACAATTTCAAGATTGATGAGATCTTCACGCAGCGTGGTTCGCAACTCCGGGCTATCCGGCTGACCTTGTTGTTCTGCGGCTTTGATCCGCAAATCAAGGCGTGACTGGGGAACCGCAACGCCATTGACTAATGCGGCCGCTTTGCTTCCATCGTCCGCCATCGCGGTGGCGCCACAGACAAACAGGGAAGAGAACAGGACGATTCTCGAGAATCTCAGCATAATTTATTCCTTTAGATGATCAATTGGATGGGGGTTAACCGCGCGCGCAATATAGCACAGGATGCCAGTTTAACGGTCGATCATAAGGTGGCAAGTCCGCGGACTTATTTTCCGTTTTTCGGGAATAAATCCGTCATATCCGCACCCGCTGGCACTTGGGGGATAGATTGTAGACACAGATGAATCTGAAAATACTCAGCGGTTGTAAGTTTCAGTGGCGCGGGTCGCCACGGTGTGGTGTTGTACCCGCTTGCTTCTGCTGTATTTGGTTGCTTGGCTTCTGGAACTGCCTGGCAGGATGGTGAAACGCTGTCCGATGCGGAGTCGATGGCTGTGCTTGTTCATCGCGATCAGGCTGGCCTGGCTGATATGAAACTTGCGCGCGATGCCGGAGATGGTGTCCCCCTTGCGCACCACATAGATAAAGCCCGACATTTCCTGCACGGCAGTAGCGTGCATATTGAATGGTGAAAACGCCTCGCCTATGTCATTCTCGCCAGCCGGCACCAGCAAGGTTTGACCGTTGCTCTGGATGGCGTAGTGCGACAGTCCGTTGGCGGTGCGCAACTGATCCAGCGAAATATCGAAGCGCTGGGCAATCTCGGCGAAGGTTTCACCTTTGGTGCTTTCATAGGCGCGCCAGGATACGAGCCGTTGACTGTTCTTTTCCAGATTGCTGCGGAATAGCGCCACTTTGTCAACCGGCAGCAGCAGCAATTCCGCCTGACCTTGCAAAATCACCGGCCTGTTGTGCCCCGGGTTCAGGGCAAGGAATTCTTCCATCGATATTTCCGCGAGTTCCGCCGCCACCTTTACATCCATAGGTTGCGAGGGGGTTACCGCGGCAAAATAAGGCCGATTCGGAATCGTCCGCAATTCCAGTCCATAGCGCATCGGATCGCTGACGATATTCTTGATGGCAAGCAGTTTTGGCACATAGTTCCGCGTTTCGCGCGGCATTTTCAGGTGCGAATAGTCCGTCGGTTTTCCGCGCCGGCGATTGCTCGCTTGCGCCCGCGCGACTGCATTCTCGCCCCAGTTATAGGCGGCCAGCGCCAATTCCCAGTCGCCAAACTGGTCATGCAGCTTTTGCAGATAATCCAGCGCCCCGTTGGTGGCGCTGATGATGTCGCGTCGCCCGTCGTACCACCAGTTCTGCTCCATGCCGAAGTGTTTGCCGGTGGAGGGGATGAACTGCCAGATGCCGGATGCGCGGGCAACGGAATTGGCGCCGGGATTGAATGCGCTCTCGATGATGGGAAGGAGGGCGATCTCCGCGGGCATGCCGCGTCGTTCGACTTCTTCCGTGATGTAGAACAGATAACGCTGAGCCCGTTCGCTCATGCGCAACACATAGTCCGGATGGCTGGCATACCATTTTTCATGGCGCTTGATCAGGGGACTGTTCAGATCGTTCATGCCGAAACCGTTGCGGATGCGCTGCCAGACATCCTCCTCCGGCAAGGCCGTCAGCTCCGGATACGGGGACGATCCAACCGCTTCATCCGGCACTTCTTCCTCGGGTACCTGCTGAACGTTTTTCGGCGCGATGAACATTGCCTCCCGGATGGGGGCGGGGGCTTGTGTCTGGATTTCGGTGATCGCGCGAACGGCTTCAATCTCTGCACACGCAGGTGCAGCCCACGCAACAAAAATCAGGGACAGCAACGCCAAACGTGCTGTCCCTGAACTTGATGCCGTAATAATGGATGTGCCCAATCTGATCATCTCTGTCGCGTTGTGAAATCTCCGACAGTTTACCGCACATTACCGCGATGGTTGAACGGGATTTGAGGCAGAGCCATTGTCTCTGCTTCAAATCCCGGCGCACATCACCTGATGACTTCTTTCAACTGTTCCAGAATGGCCGGGTTTTGGCTTTGGCCGCCGCTGCCCGGCTTAACTTGCTGCGCAAGTTAGCCCACGCCGAAACCCGGCCATGATCACTTCACGACTTTCTTCAACTGTTCGAGAATAGCCGGGTTTTCCAGGGTCGAAACATCTTGCGTGATTTCCTCTCCCTTTGCGATCGCGCGCAGCAAACGGCGCATGATCTTGCCGGAGCGGGTCTTGGGCAGGTTCTCGCCGAAACGAATCTCGTCCGGCTTGGCGATCGGACCGATCTCCTTGCCGACCCAGTTGCGCAAGTCTTCCACCAGTTTCTTCGCGGTCGCGGCATCTGCCGGACGCGCTCCCTTGAGCACCACAAAAGCGACGACGGCCTCGCCTTTGAGTTCATGCGGTTTTCCAACCACAGCGGCTTCTGCCACCAAGGGGTTGGCGACAAGCGCAGACTCGATCTCCATCGTGCCCAAGCGGTGGCCCGAAACGTTCAGTACATCGTCGATGCGGCCCATGATCCAGAAGTAACCGTCTTCGTCGCGGTGTGCGGAGTCTCCTGCCAGATAGGCACCCTTCATTTCTTCGGGGAAGTAGCCTTTCTTGTAGCGCTCCGGATCGCCCCAAATCGTGCGAATCTGCGAAGGGAAGGGTTTCTTGATGACGAGGAAGCCACCATGTTTGTCATGCACCTCGTCCCCCGCCTCATTGACGATGGTGGCCATGATGCCGGGCAGGGGCAGAGTGCAGGTGCCGGGTTTGATCGGCATCGCCCCCGGCAGTGGGGCAATCATGTGGCAGCCGGTCTCGGTTTGCCACCAGGTGTCGACGATGGGACAACGCGATTTTCCCACTACCGTGTAGTACCAAATCCACGCTTCGGGGTTGATCGGCTCGCCCACGGTGCCAAGGATACGCAGACTGGACAGATCGTATTTGGACGGCAGATCGCTGCCCAGTTTGATCAGCGAACGGATCGCCGTGGGAGCGGTATAGAAAGTCGTGACTTTGTGGTCCTGGATCATCTTCCAGAATCGACCGGCATCCGGATAGGTCGGCACGCCTTCGAAAATGACCTGGGTCGCGCCCATGGCCAGGGGGCCGTAGGTGACATAACTGTGGCCCGTGATCCAGCCTACATCGGCCGTGCACCAGAAGACATCGGTCGGTTTGTAGTCGAATACCCATTGCATGGAAACCATTGATCCCAGCAGATAGCCGCCGGTTGAATGTTGGACGCCCTTGGGCTTGCCGGTGGAGCCGGAGGTGTAAAGGATGAACAAGGGATGTTCCGCCCCCACCCATTCCGGTTCGCAGGTGGAAGATTGGTTGTTGAACAGGTCGTGCCACCAGATGTCGCGGTCATCATCCCAGGCAACATCGCCGCCGGTGCGACGGTACACGACCACGGTGTGAACCGCCTCGCATCCGCCCAACGTCAGTGCCTCGTCCACGGCCGGTTTGAGCGCCATTGCCTTGCCGCCCCGGAACTGGCCGTCGGCGGTGATCACCGCCACCGCCTGGGCATCGGTGATGCGTTCGTGCAGACTCTTGGAAGAGAATCCGCCAAAGACGACGGAATGGATGGCGCCGATGCGCGCGCAAGCCTGCATCGCCACCACCGCTTCCACACTCATCGGCATGTAGATGACGACACGGTCGCCCTTCTTGATGCCGCGCGATTTCAGGCCGTTGGCAAACTGGCAGACCCGGCCGTGCAATTCGCGGTAGCTCACGCGGGTTACTTTGCCATCGTCAGCCTCGAAAATGATGGCCGTCTTTTCCGGCTGGGTCGAAAGATGTTTGTCGAGACAGTTGAAGGAAACGTTCAGCTCGCCGTCTTCGAACCACGTGTAAAAGGGGGCCTTGCTTTCATCCAGGGTCTTGCTGAATGGTTTCTTCCACACGATATATTCGCGGGCCAGTTTCGCCCAGAAACCGGCGTAATCTTTCTCCGCGTCTGCACAGAGCGACTGATAGGCAGCCATGCCGGAGATGTTGGCCTGTTTGACGAAGGCGTCGGACGGGGCGAAAACCCGGGTTTCGTTCAAGATGGACTGGATGTTGGACATTTCTTGCTCCCTGGAAGTGTTGTTGATTCTTTCAAATGCCTGTCATTTTCTGTAGATCAAAGCCCCATTGTGCCGGGTCTTCAGCGCCTACGATGCTTTCCTGCGACCCGCTCAAGTCTAGCATTTCGGGCAGGATGGGCTCGTTCGATTTGGTGGAAAAGAAGATCTTGACCACGGGCGTGAGCAGACTTTTGCTACTCTGCTCAAGGACTATAGCCAGTTTTCCTGACTTGAGCCTTACTAGTGTGCCGGAAGGATAGATGCCTATGGTCTTGACGAAAGCATGGAACACGCGCTCGTCGAAGTGCCCGTTGCGCCATTCCGCCATCTTGCGGATGGTCTCGGCCGGTTCCCAGCCATTCTTGTAACAGCGGTTGGAGGTGAGCGCGTCGTACACGTCGCAGACCGCGCCCATCTTCGCGAACAGGGAGATCTGTTCGCCGGCCAGTTTTTCCGGATAGCCCTTGCCGTCCATGTGTTCGTGATGGTGCAGGCAGACGTCCAGCGCAATCGCGGTGATGCCGCTGGAGCCTTGCAGGATTTCCCAGCCTTTGCGGGGATGTTCCTTGACGATATTGAACTCTTCGTCGGTGAGTTTGCCGGGCTTGTTCAGTACGGCTTCGTCGATCATCATCTTGCCGACATCGTGCAGCAGCCCGGCCAGTCCGGCTTCTTTCAGGTCTTCGCCTTCGAGTCCCAGTTGCTTGCCGAGCGCGATCATCAGTGCACACACCGCCACCGAGTGCATATAGGTGTAATCGTCCTTGGTCTTGAGCCGGGCCAAATTGAGGAAGGCTTCCGGGTTGCGCGTGATGGACTGGCTGATCTCATCGACCAGCGGCGCGGCCTCGCTGATCTTGATGGCCTTGCCCATGCGCACTTCCAGGAACATCGAGGTGACCGATTCTTTGCCTTGGGCGAGCAGGGCGCGGGCGCGCTCAATCTCTTCATGCAGGGGGACTCTTGCGGATTTAGAAGCGCTGATTCGCGCCAGCTCATTTTCCACATCTTGCGCAGCCTGGTCCTCCGAGACGACGACGCTCCCGGTTTTGACATCACATCCCAGACCGGTATCTATCCAAACATCGCTGATTGAGCTGTTTTGCAAGGTAGCCAAATCCCTGGCGGATTCCAGCAGAAAGGATTTTCGCCAGAAGGGGTGATCCATCCAGCTCCCGCAGATATCACTGATATACATGCCGATGCAAACATTTTGCACGGAGATTTTTTTACGCATTTCTATCCCCTATCCGTTGCCATTGGTGGTGGCGTACCTTGCATCGGGTGTCAGGCTGTCCGGCGATTGATGAGCTTGCCCGTCATTATAAAACATCCAGTCTTCGGTCAGGCCGGGCACCCAAGCCGTCGCGTTGCTGATCCGCCAGATCAAACCCCTTTCTTGAATGCCCGTCGATCAGCGCGACCAGGTACACAAAACCGTGCGCCAACCGGATGGGTGTGATGTCGGCGCTCAACACCCGATTCGATTTTGTTACCTCAGCACCGCGCAACAGGTCGGGATGGATGCGGGTGCGGGCGGCGGCGGGTGTTGGTTAGCCGGCGCTCCGCTCTGCGGATTGCACGGCGTTGGCGACCAGCATGGTGATGGTCATGGGGCCGACGCCGCCGGGGACGGGGGTGATCCAGCCGGCGACTTCCCTGGCAGAATCAAAATCCACGTCGCCGCACAGCTTGCCGTCGGGCAGGCGGTTGATGCCGACGTCAATGACTGCGGCACCGGGCTTGATCATGTCGCCGGTGATCATCTTCGGACGACCGGTGGCCACGACCAGAATGTCGGCGTCGCGGGTGAACTTGGCGAGGTCCTGGGTTTTCGAGGTGCAGATGGTGACGGTGGCGTTGTGCTGCAACAGCAGCAGCGCCATCGGCTTGCCGACGATGTTGCTGCGCCCCACGACAACGGCATGTTTGCCTTCGATGCTGATGCCGCTCTTTTGCAGCAGCACCAGCGCGCCGTAAGGGGTGCAGGGCGCGAAGCGCATGTTGCCGGTGGCCAGCGCACCGACGTTGAGCGGATGGAAACCGTCCACGTCCTTGTCCGGGCTGATCGCATACAGCACCTTGTCGGCGTTGATGTGTTTGGGCACGGGGAGTTGCACCAGCAGGCCGTGAATCTTCGGGTCTGCATTCAGTTCGGCAATCTTCGCCAGCAAGGCGGCCTCGCTGGTGTCGGCGGGCAGGGCGATGTGCTCGGAATGCAGCCCCAGTTCGGCGCAGGCTTTCACCTTGTTTGCCACATAAACCTTGGAGGCAGGATCGTCGCCGACGATGATGACGGCGAGTCCGGGCGTGATGCCGCGCGCCTTCAGGGCGTCGGCGCGGACTTTCCATTCGGCGCGCACTTCCTGCGCGATGGACTTGCCGTCAATGATGCGTGCGGTCATCGGTGTGTCCCCCAATCAGAACTCGGGTTTGACTTTGGCGTTGTTGTACATTTCGACGCCGGCCATGATTTCGCGGCGTGCGGCTTCAATGTCTTCCCAGCCGCTGACCTTGACCCACTTGTTCGGTTCCAGATCCTTGTAGTGCGCGAAGAAGTGTTCGATTTGCTGCAACAGGATGGCGGGCAGTTCGGTGTGGCTCTTGAGGCCGCGATACATGGTGGAGAGTTTGTCCACCGGCACCGCCAGCAGTTTGGCGTCCACGCCGGATTCATCTTCCATTTTCAGCACGGCCAGCGGACGGCAACGCACCACCACCCCGGTTTGCAGGGGGATCGGCGTTACCACCAGCACATCCACGGGGTCGCCATCGTCGGACAGGGTGTGCGGGATGTAGCCGTAGTTGCAGGGGTAGTGCATGGCAGTGCTCATGAAGCGGTCCACGAAGATTGCGCCGGATTCCTTGTCCACTTCGTATTTGATCGGTTCGCCGTGCATCGGAATTTCGATGATGACGTTGAAATCGTTGGGGAGGTCTTTGCCGGACGGGACTTTGTTCAGACTCATGATGCGCTGCCTTTAAGTGAAAATGGGAAGGCGCGAATTGTACCATTCCGAACCATGGAAAAGGGGCTGCGCAGGCAGCCCCTCGGGGTGGACTGAAGTCCAGATTACAGCAATGGCACGATCATCAGGGCGACAATGTTGATGATCTTGATCAGCGGGTTGACCGCCGGACCGGCCGTGTCCTTGTACGGATCGCCCACGGTGTCGCCGGTGACGGCGGCCTTGTGCGCCTCCGACCCTTTGCCGCCGAAGTTGCCTTCCTCGATATATTTCTTGGCGTTGTCCCAGGCACCGCCGCCGGTGGTCATCGAGATGGCGACGAAGATGCCGGTGATGATGGTGCCGACCAGCACACCGCCCAGCGCCTGCGCGCCGAGGGTGAGGCCGACGATCAAGGGCACGGCGACCGGCAGCAGCGAGGGCACGATCATTTCGCGGATCGCGGCCTTGGTCAGCATGTCCACGCAGGTGCCGTATTCCGGCTTGCCCTTGCCTTCCATGATGCCGGGGATTTCCTTGAACTGGCGGCGCACTTCCACCACCACGCTGCCCGCGGCGCGACCGACCGCTTCCATGCCCATCGCGGCGAACAGGTAGGGCACCATGCCGCCGATGAACAGGCCGATGATGACCATGTGGTTGGACAGGTCGAAGGTCATGGCCTGTGCCAGCGGATCAAGCAGCAGCGCCTTGGCATTGATGGCATGGGTGTAGTCGGCGAACAGCACCAATGCTGCCAGTCCGGCGGAGCCGATGGCATAGCCTTTGGTCACGGCCTTGGTGGTGTTGCCCACGGCATCGAGCGGGTCGGTGATGTTGCGGATGGTATCCGGCAGACCGGCCATTTCGGCGATGCCGCCGGCATTGTCGGTGATCGGGCCGTAGGCGTCGAGAGCCACAATGATGCCGGCCATCGACAGCATCGAGGTAGCGGCAATGGCGATGCCATACAGCCCGGCCAGTTCATAGGCGCCCCAAATTGACAGACACACGGCGATAACCGGTGCGGCAGTGGATTTCATCGACACGCCAAGGCCGGCGATCACGTTCGTGCCATGTCCGGTGGTGGAGGCCTGGGCGATGTGGCGCACCGGATTGTATTCCGTGGCCGTGTAATACTCGGTGATCCACACCATCGCCGCCGTCAGTGCCAGACCGATCAGGGAGGCCAGATACAGATTCATCGAGGATACCAGTGCGCCGTTGATCATCACGCCATCGCCCAATATCCAGGTGGTCACCGGGTAGAACGCAACGACCGCCAAAACACCGGACACGAGCAGGCCGCGATACAGCGCATTCATGATCTTGCCGCCTTCATGCGCCTTGACGAAGAAGGTGCCGATGATGGAGGCGATAATGGAAACGCCGCCCAGCACCAGCGGATAGATCACCGCATCGGGCGAACCGGTGATCAGCAAGCCGCCCAGCACCATGGTGGCGATGATGGTCACGGCGTAGGTTTCGAACAGGTCGGCCGCCATGCCGGCGCAGTCGCCGACGTTGTCACCGACGTTGTCGGCAATCACCGCGGGATTGCGCGGGTCGTCCTCGGGAATGCCGGCCTCGACCTTGCCCACCAGGTCGGCACCGACGTCGGCCCCCTTGGTGAAGATGCCGCCGCCGAGACGGGCGAAGATGGAGATCAGCGAACCGCCGAAGGCGAGCCCGACCAAGGCATGCGTGGCTTCGGCAGTGGTGCTGCCCAGCATCAGGGTCAGGAAGGCGTAATATCCGGCCACGCCCAACAATCCCAGGCCCACGACCAGCAGGCCGGTGATTGCGCCGCCCTTGAAGGCGACATTCAGCGCGGCATTCAGTCCGCCGCTGGCGGCCTCGGCGGTGCGGATGTTGGCGCGCACCGAGACGTTCATGCCAATGTAGCCGGTCAGTCCGGAAAGCAGCGCGCCGAGCAGGAAGCCGAGCGCTGTCTGCCAGCCCAGTGCCAGGAAAATCGCGACCAGCAAAATCGCACCGACGATGCCGATGGTGGTGTATTGCCGATTCAGATAGGCCTGCGCGCCTTCCTGCACCGCTGCCGCGATCTCTCGCATCCTTTCATTGCCGGTTGGCAGGCCCAGTATCCATTTGATCGAAGCAGCGCCGTACAGCAGCGCAGCGATTGCACATAACAACGCAAAGCCCAAAGCAGTTGACATCGTTTCCTCTCCCTATGTGAAAACCGCCCCTTGCGGAGCGGTGTTAAACATCAAATCTTGAAATTTTCCAGCTTTTTTGTGGCTGCAGCATTCTTTAGTTGCACATATTGCGGCAAACCGTTCTTGTAGGCGGGGTAGTCCTCGCCTTTGATGAGCGGGGTGAGATACGCGCGGCATTTTTCGGTAATCCCAAAGCCATCCTTGGTGATGAAATTGCGCGGCATGAACTTTTCCACGTTCGCAACTTTGGACAGCGGCGCGACGCCGACTTTCCATTTGTAGGGTTTGTCGGAAACGCGCTGTACCGTGGGCATCACCGCATTCTCGCCCTTCAGGGCCAGTTCTACCGCCGCCTTGCCCAGTGCATAGGCCTGTTCGACATCTGTCTTCGACGCGATGTGGCGCGCGGCGCGCTGCAGATAATCGGCCACCGCCCAATGGAATTTGTAGCCCAGGGCTTCCTTCACCATGTTGGCGACGACCGGTGCCGCGCCGCCCAGTTGGGCATGGCCGAAGGCATCGCGCGAACCCTGTTCGGCGAGGAACTTGCCATCGGGGTAATGGCAGCCTTCCGACACCACCACGCTGCAATAGCCGTGTTTCTTCACCATGGCATCCACGCGGGCCAGGAATTTCTTTTGGTCGAATTCGATCTCGGGAAACAGGATGACCACCGGGATGCCCTGTTCTTCCACCAGACCGCCGGCAGCGGCGATCCAGCCGGCATGGCGTCCCATCACTTCCAGGACGAATACCTTGGTCGAAGTCTTGGCCATGGAGCGCACGTCGAAGCTGGCTTCCAGCGTGCTGACGGCGATGTATTTGGCGACCGAGCCGAAGCCGGGACAGCAGTCGGTGATCGGCAGGTCATTGTCCACGGTCTTCGGCACATGGATGGCCTGTACCGGGTAGCCCATCTTTTCCGACAACTGCGACACCTTGTAACAGGTATCGGCGGAATCGCCGCCGCCGTTATAGAAGAAATAGCCGATGTTGTGCGCTTTGAACACGTCGATCAGACGCGCGTATTCGCGCTGGTTTTCTTCCAGTCCCTTGAGTTTGAAGCGGCAGGAGCCGAAAGCACCGGAGGGCGTGCTGCGCAGCGCGGCGATGGCCTTTGCGGATTCCTTGGAAGTATCGATCAGGTCTTCGGTGAGTGCGCCGATGATGCCGTTGCGTCCGGCATAAACTTTTCCGATCTTGTCCTTGTGTTTGCGGGCGGTCTCGATGACACCGCAGGCTGAAGCATTGATGACGGCGGTGACGCCGCCGGATTGGGCATAAAAAGCATTCCGTTTCACCATTCCCTGCGCTCCTTTTTTCGATTGGGATGAAGCCAAATTGCACGTAACAATGCGACGGCATATTACCCTTTTTGCCGGGGTGTGGTATTACCCGCATAGCGGGGTGGGTTATTACCCGTTTTACGGGGGGTGTGAGAGAATCGTCCCGCAGAAATAAGGTTGCTGGCTTCACCGTGGCGTTTGTCCAGCCAGTGTGGATATACATAAAACAAGACTCAATCTTCAGGGAGGAAGCGCATGGCAATCGAACTCTTTAACAACGGCAAGCACCTATGCATGATGTTCGACGACCTGGTGGACGACTCCACGGGCGAGGCGGTGCAGGCCAACCAGTTCCTGATCGTCGATAACGGCCATGGCGCACTGATCGATCCGGGCGGCAACATGACCTACAACGGTTTGCTGATGGCGATGCATAGCTTCTTCGCCCCGAAAAATCTGGATTACATTCTGGCTTCTCACGCCGATCCCGACATCATTGCCTCGGTCAACAAGTGGATGATCCACTCCGAGTGCAAGGTGATGATCTCCAAGCTCTGGGTCCGGTTCGTCCCCCACTTCTGCAGCGTGGGGAATGCGGTGGGCCGGGTGGAAGGCATCCCGGATGCAGGCATGAGCTTGCCGCTGGGACAGGCCGTGATCAAGGCTGTCCCCGCCCATTTCATGCATTCGGAGGGAAACTTCCAGTTCTACGATCCGGTGAGCAAGATTCTGTTCAGCGGCGACATGGGCGCTTCCCTCGTGCCACACGATGCGGCCGACGTGCCGGTGGAAGATTTCAGGTCGCACATCCAGTACATGGAGGGATTCCACACGCGTTACATGATCTCCAACAAGATCTGCCGCTACTGGGTCAACATGGTGCGCGGCATGGACGTGGAAATGATCGTGCCGCAGCACGGGCGCATGTTCAAGGGCAAGAAGATGGTGAACGAATTCCTCAACTGGATCGAAGCCCTGCCGTGCGGTATCGACAACATGACGCAGGATCACTATCGCGTTCCGGCCTGAAACCGGCTGTGCGAAGAAACGGGCTGCATCCGCCAGGATGCAGCCCGTTTTCATTTGCGCGTGTTATGCAGTCAGAGTGCGCCGGCACCGACTTGGGCGATCTGGCCATCCTGCACGGAACGCACCCCGCTGATTCCGAGACCGCCGATGACGATGCCGTCGCGCAGCAAGGGCACTCCCCCTTCGGCCGGGATCACACCGGGCAGGGCGAGGTGGATCAGGCGGCCGCTCAACACCGCCTCTTCCGAAGCCTTGGTCGGGCGCTGAAAAGCCACGGCGGCGTGCGCCTTCATGATTGCCGTTTCCACAGTGCCGAATTGCGTGTCATGGCTGCGTTGCAGGTAGAGCAGGTGGCCGCCGTCATCAACCACGGCAATCGCCACTTTCCAGACATTGTTGCGGGCTTCCGCTTCGGCGGCGGCAGCGATGCGCCGGGCGTCTTCCAGCGTCAGTACCGGTTTGCTCGCCATGCTCAGGCGCCCAATACCTTGAATACCTGCTCGCGGATGGATTCGACGCTGCCCACGCCGGGCACGCGCAGAACCTTGGGGGCTTGTGCATCGCCCGATTTCGACCATGCGCCGTAATACTCGACCAGCGGCTGCGTTTGCTCGTGATAAACAGTGAGGCGCTTGATGACGGTGGCCTCGGCATCATCCGCGCGTTGCACCAGTTCCTCGCCGGTGATGTCATCCTTGCCGGCGACCTTGGGCGGATTGAAAACGATGTGGTAAGTGCGGCCGGACGCGGGATGCACGCGGCGCCCGCTCATGCGCTGCACGATCTCGCTGTCGGCAACATCGATTTCCAGGACGTAGTCGATCTTGATTCCGGCGTCTTTCATGGCTTGCGCCTGCGGAATGGTGCGCGGGAATCCGTCGAACAGGAAGCCGTTGGCGCAGTCGGATTCCTGGATGCGCTCCTTCACCAGATTGATGATGATGTCGTCGGATACGAGATTGCCGGCATCCATGACCTGTTTCGCCGCCAGTCCGAGCGGTGTGCCCGCCTTGATCGCGGCACGCAGCATGTCGCCGGTGGAAATTTGCGGGATGCCGAATTTTTCCCGGATGTAATTGGCCTGGGTTCCTTTGCCTGCGCCGGGGGCGCCCAACAGAATCAGTCGCATGTCATTTCCTCTCTGTTTTTAATTGCCGGGACGGGCGAAAAGTTGCCGCGCCACCTGTAAGTCCCGCTCGGTATCCACCCCGGCGGGCGGGGCATCCGTCGCGATGGTGACGCCAATTTTGTATCCATGATAGAGCGCGCGCAGTTGTTCCAGCGACTCCGCCTGTTCGATTGCGGCCGGGGCGAGCTGGCCGTAGGTGCGCAGGAAACCGGCGCGGTAAGCGTAGAGGCCGATGTGGCGCAACATTTCGATGTTTCTCTGGGATTCCCCGCTTCCAACTTTCCCCTGGGGGGAGGAAGGGCTGTCGCCCCGTCCTGTGGCTGAATCCATAAACGCGTCGCGCGGCCAGGGGATCGGCGCACGGCTGAAATACAGGGCGTTGCCGTGTTTGTCCAGCACGGTCTTGACTACGTTCGGGTTGCGCATCGAAGCTTCGTCGTGAATGGCATGGCAGGCGGTGGCGATGGCGCACCCGGCATGATCGTGCAGATGCTGCGCCACGGCGCGAATGAGGCCGGGCGGGACCAGCGGCTCGTCGCCTTGCACATTGACCACGATGGTGTCGTCGCCCCAGCCTTGCTGCGCCGCAACTTCGGCGATGCGGTCGGTGCCGCTGGCGTGGTCGCTGCGCGTCATGCACGCCTGGAAATCGTGTTGCGCGGCGGCGGCGAGTATGGACGGGTGGTCGGTGGCGATGATGACCTGCTGTGCACCGCTTTGTGCCGCCTGTTCGGCGACACGAATCACCATCGGTTTGCCGCCGATATCCAGCAGCGGCTTGCCCGGCAAACGCGTCGAGGCGAAACGGGCGGGAATGACGACCCTGAAGGTCAGCATTAGAGTTTTTCGACTTCTTCCGCTGTCATGCTGCGGGCCTCATCGGCCAGCATCACCGGGATATCATCCTTGATGGCGAAGGCCAGGCGATCAGCCCTGCATACCAGTTCCTGCTCGGCCTTGCGGTAGATCAGCGGCGATTTGCACAGCGGGCAAACCAGAATATCGAGCAGTTTTGCGTCCATTATGGGGTGACCTTTTTGACGATAAGTTGAACGAGTGCCGGGCTGACCTGCGCCTCCACGCGCAGGATCCAATCCCGTTCGCTGGCGAATGCAACGCATTTTACCGCATCTTTTTCGGTCATGAGTAGCGCATCCGTGTTAGCGAATGATAGCTCCGACGGGGTATAAGCATGATGATCCGGAAAGGCGTGGGGGGTGCATTGCAGGCCGAGTTTTTGCAGGTGCGCAAAAAAACGGCCGGGATGCCCGATGCCCGCAATGGCATGCACACGCTGCCCGGTGAAGTCGCTTGCCGTCCGGATCTGTTCCGGGTTGAGCAGGTTCTGGAAGCGGGTGCCTTCCAGGCGCATGGCGAATTCGCCCGCTTGGGCGGTGCCGCCATTGACGACGATTGCGTCCACTGCTTGCAGGCGCGATACCGGCTCGCGCAACGGTCCGGCGGGCAGCAGCAGGCCGTTGCCGAAACGGCGCGTGCCATCGATAACGGCAATCTCCACATCACGGTGCAGGCGGTAATGCTGCAAGCCATCGTCGCTGAAGATGACATCGCACTCCGGGTGTGCCCGCAGCAGCGCGAGTGCGGTGGCAGGACGGTCGCGCCCGATCCAGACCGGACACAGTCTGCGTTGCGCCATCAGCAGGGGTTCGTCGCCGACGGCTTCGACCGGATCATCGACCTGTACCTCGCGCGGCAGTGCACCACCTTTGCCCCCGTAACCGCGACTGATGATGCCGGGGTGCCAGCCCAGGGCGGTCATTTCCTGAACCAGCGTCAGGGTGAGCGGTGTCTTGCCGGTGCCGCCAACGCTGATGTTGCCAACCACGATGACGGGCACCGGAATTCTGATTGCAGGCAACAGGCGCCAGCGGTAGCCCAGGCGTCGCAGGGCGGCGACCATGCGGAAAAGCAGACTGAACGGGTACAGCACGAGATGCAGCGGGGTAAGGCGATACCAATGGTATGGCAGTCCGCGCATGGAATTACTTGTCTGAATTGCGGATGGTGAAGGTGATGCGGCCGTATCCCGCCTGCCGTGCGGCTTCCATGATCGCGATCACCGACTGGTGGGAGGCTCTGGCATCGGCATTGATCACGATGACCGGGTCGGTCTCCGTGCCGGCCGCCAGGCGCAGGGCTTGCGCGAATTCGCCCAGATTCCTGAAAGGGGTGCGTTTGCCGTCGATGGCATAGTGTTCGCTGGCATCCACCGCGACCGTGAGGGGTTTGCTGAGTGCCAGCGAACTGCCGGCTCCCGTGGCCTGCGGCAGATTGATCTGCAACTCGGAGAACTTGCCGTAACTGGTGGTCACCATCAGAAAGATCAGGATCACCAGCAACACGTCGATCATCGGAATCAGGTTGATTTCCGGTGTGTCACGATCGTGGCCGCGGCGGAAATTCATTTGCGCTCACCATGCACGATCTCCACCAGCTTGACCGCCTGCTGTTCCATCTCGATAGTGAACGAATCGACCAACGCGCGGAAGTGGCGATAGGCGATCATGCTGGGAATGGCGACGATCAGGCCAAAGGCGGTGTTGTACAGCGCGACCGAAATACCGTGCGCCAATTCGGTCGGTGCCGCGCCACCCGCGTTCTGCGCCCCGAAGATTTCGATCATGCCGACCACCGTGCCGAACAGCCCGAGCAGGGGACTGATCGAGGCGATGGTGCCGAGGGTGGTCAGGAAGCGTTCCATATCGTGACTGGCGCAACGCCCGGCTTCCTCGATGGCCTCCTTCATGACTTCGGGCGAGTTTTTGATGTTTTTCAAGCCGGCGGCGAAGACCTTGCCGAGGGGTGAGCCTTTCGACAATTTATCCAGCATGGGCGGGTTGATGCCGCGCTGCTTCATTTCATGCACGACTTCTACCAGCAGTTTGGGGGGAATGACATTTTTACGGCGCAGATAGAGGACGCGCTCGACAATCAGGGTGACCGCAACCAGCGATGAGATGATCAGCAACCAGATCGGCCAGCCGGCCGCTTCGATGAGATTGAACACGAGGTCCCCGCAGGAGAAAAAATCAAGGCGCGAACTGTATCCTGTCCCTGCCGGTTTGAGCAAGAAAAAGCCTTGTCCAATGACAAATGAGCCTAAACGAGGGGAGTGCTGTTTCCAGCACGAGATGAGCCTGGCGGGGCAGAAGTTGGGAGCATGAAGGCATGATCGTGACTTTACATACCCATACAATGGCAGCGATAGCGCAGCTTGTTGGCGCGCGCCAACACTATGCCAGACGATTTTGATTTCAGGCGGCATCACGCTGCACTTTTTGCACTTGGAACTTGAAACCGCCATGCCAAAAGCGCGTGCAACACATCCCAAACCAACCCGTTACGGTATGAAGGCGTGCTCCTGTTGTTCTCGCCTCAATCAAGCGAGGACAAAACCGTAACAAGACTCAACTGCGCGCCGTCTGAACAACATCTCTCACTCACCTTGGTTCAGGTTCTGGCCTGGATTGTAAATACTCTTTTCTGGTGGAGACGTTTTGTGGATACGACTCAATGTGGGCTGTGTGCGTCGTTATCACTGCTCCATAAGCTATGGGCGTCCAGCAACAAGCGATAGCGCGATTCGTTGGCATCCTGCCGCGCCAGGGTCTCGGCCAGGGTCGCTTCGAGCGCCTGACGCCGCGAGAGCAGAGTCGCATCCAGACTGTTTTCCCCCAGACTGTAGGCGCGGGCGACCAGATCGGCGTTGTGGCGCAAGGCGCTGGCAGCGGCAGAGGCTTGCTGCCATATCTCGTAGCTGCTGACCGCATGGGTGTACGCGTGGTAGATGTCGCCTTCCACCTTGCGCTGCAGCGCCTGAGCCTGGTCTGTCGCGATGCGGGCCTGCGCTTGGGCGCTGTCTGCGTTCGCCGAGCGGGCGCTGTAGCCCAGCGGGATCGAGACATAAACTCCGGCGATGCGCTGCTTGCTGTCGAGCTGCGAGGTGTATTTCAGGCCGACCGTTGGGTCGGGCAGGCGGTCGGCACTGGCGCGCGCGGCCAGTCTACGTTGAAAGTCCGCCTCCGCCATGGCCAGGCCGATCTCGTGATTGTGATTGAGCATGATGTCATGCCAGTAAGTCAGCGGCTGCGTGATGGCTTGCGGCTCCACCAGCGTCACTGTTTCGGGCAGCGACAGGGCGGGGAACTGCCGTTTCAATTCGTCGGCCGCCAGCGCCGCGCGCAGTTTGGCTTGTCGCATGGAGACCGCAGACATGGCGGCGGCGGCGTTGACCTGGTTCAGCTCCATGCGTGGCACGTCGCCTGCCTTGATGCGCTTTTCCGTGATCGCCGCCTGCTGCTGCAGGAGGTCCAGTTGCGCTTGCCATTGCAGGAGTTGTGCCTGTTCGCGCTGCCAGGTGAACCACAGGCGCAGCAACTGGCGCGAGACTTCATGGCGCGCATCCCCCAGCGCATGCTGGCCGCGTGCCAGGGCGGCTGCACCGATGTCGCTGTCTATCCACACCTTGTTGGGCAGGCGCAGCGGGCGCTCGATGGCGATCTCCCAGTCGCGGGAGTCATTCTGCACGTTGCCCTCCTGCAGGCGGTCGCGGTAGGTCCCACCTTGCAGGGTGAATTCATAGTCGCCCGTGTCGCGCCTGCGCTGTTCGCTCTGTGCGATCTGCATGCCGGCCTGAGCGTTGAGTACAAGGACGTGCTCGTCCAGCGCACGATCCACCTGGTCATGCGGGGGGAGATCGGCTTCGGCATGGCTGAACGATGCAGCGAGGCAGAGGCAGGCAGTGGCCAGCGTCAATCCGGTGTGCTTCATGCCAGTCTCCCGAACTCGAGCACCGGCACCAGCCAGTAGGCGATCTCGTGATTGGGCTCGGCCTGCTTCAGATGAGCGATCAGCAGTCGCGCATCCTCGAGATTCATCACGGTATCGAACTGAATGCGTTGCGAGCGACCGCGCACCTGTTCCAGCATGCTGGGCAACTTTTCCTTCTGGCTGCCGCCCTCGATATGTTTGATGGAAAAGCCGTGCACCCAGTCCGGGTGGGAGAGCAATTGATCGACCAGCCGCTCTTCCAGCGATTTGTGGCAGACCAGCGACAGGCAACAGTTCATTTCTTTCATGCTTGCACCTCGGGTTTTTCCAGGCCGAAGCGGCGATACAGGATGGGCAGCATGATCAGCGTCAACAGGGTCGAGCTGACCAGTCCGCCGGTGACCACGATGGCCAGGGGTTTCTGGATCTCGGAGCCGGGACCAGTCGCGAACAGGACTGGCAGCAGGCCGAAGGCCGTGATGCTGGCCGTCATCAGCACGGGGCGCAGACGGCGCTTGGCGCCCTCAAACACCACATCGGCCAGCGACAATCCTTCATCGTGCAACTGGTTGAAATAGGACACCATCACCACGCCGTTCAGCACCGCGATGCCCAGCAGCGCGATGAAGCCGACCGAGGCGGGAACGGACAGGTATTCGCCGCTGATCCACAGCGCGAACACGCCGCCGATCAAGGCGAACGGGATGTTGGTCAGGACCAGCGCGGCCTGGCGCACCGAGCCGAAGGTGGCGAACAGCAGCATGAAGATCATGCCC
The DNA here is from genome assembly GCF_045866295.1 of Ferrigenium sp. UT5. Lineage (NCBI taxonomy): Bacteria > Pseudomonadati > Pseudomonadota > Betaproteobacteria > Nitrosomonadales > Gallionellaceae > Ferrigenium > Ferrigenium sp. UT5. The sequence goes on along the minus strand of NZ_BAAFRY010000011.1, from coordinate 4,650 downwards.
AGTGCGACCGGAATGACCACGGCAAGCCGCGCCGCTGCCCGCTGCTGGTTCTCGAACTGCCCGCCCCATGTCAGTCGATAGCCGCTGGGCAGGTTGACTTGAGCGGCGACCGCAGCTTTCGCTTCCTCGACGAAGCCGACCAGATCGCGTCCGCGCACATTGCTCTGGATGACCACCATGCGCTGGCCGTCCTGGCGGTCCACCTTGACCGGGCCGTCTGCACGTTCCAGCTTGGCCACGACGGAAAGCGGCACGGCCTGTCCGTTGGGCAAAGGCAGCTTGATGGCAGCAAGCAAAGCGGGGGATTGGCGGATCTCGGCCATGCCGCGCATGATCAGCGGGGTGCGGCGCCCGTCCTCGATGACCGTGCCCAGTTGCTGGCCTTCTATCTGGCTGCGCAAGGCCGTGCCGATGTCGTCCACGTTCAATCCCATGCGTCCCGCCGCCAGCCGGTCGATGATGACGCGGTAATACTGCACGCCGCTGTTCTGCACGGTGTAAACGTCCTCGCTGCCGGGGATGCCTTCCAGCACTTTGACGATCTGCTCCGCGCGGTCGTTCAGCGTGGAGAGGTCGGTGCCGAACAGCTTGATGGCGACGTCGCCGCGCGCGCCGGTCAGCATCTCCGAGACGCGCATGGCGATGGGTTGCGTGAAGCCGTATTCGATGCCCGGGAAGTCTTCCATCACTTTGCGGATGTCGTCGATGATGGCGTTCTTGTCACTGTTGCGCCATTCCTGCTGCGGCTTGAGCACGAGGAAGTTGTCGGTCTCGTTCAGACCCATCGGGTCGAGGCCCAGCTCGTCCGCGCCGGCACGCGATACGATGCCTTGCACTTCCGGCACCTGCTGCAGAATGGCAGTCTGGATGCGCTTGTCCAGCTCCGCCGTCTGCTCGATGTTGATGGAAGGCAGCTTGGAGGTCTGCATGATGATGTCGCCTTCGTCCATCTCCGGCATGAAGGTCTTGCCCAGCAACATATAGATGCCTGCGGTCACCAGCAGCAATGAAACCGCGCTGACGATGACGGCGCGTTCCTTCTCCAGCGCACGCCGCAGCAGCGGCACATAGATAGCCATTGCTTTGCGTACCAGCCAGGGCTCCTCGTGGCCGGCAGTCTTGAGCAGAAATGATGCGAGCATGGGCACGAAGGTCAGCGACAGCAGCAGCGAGCCGGCCAGCGCGAACACGATGGTGACGGCGACCGGGATGAACAGTTTGCCTTCCAGTCCCTGCAGCGTCATCAGCGGCAGGAACACGATGATGATGATGGCGACCCCGGCCGCGACCGGGGTGATGACTTCCTTCACCGCGCGGTAGATCACATGCAGGTGCGGGATGTGTGCTTTGCGGTGTGCGAGATGGTTGATGATGTTCTCCACCACCACCACCGCCGCATCGACCAGCATGCCGATCGCGATGGCCAGACCGCCCAGCGACATCAGATTGGCCGACATGCCGAACTTGCCCATCAGAATGAAGGTGAACAATACTGCCAGCGGCAGGGTGAGCGCGACGACCAGTGCGGCACGCAGGTTGCCGAGAAACAACACCAGCAGGATAATCACCAGGATGATGGCCTCACCCAATGCCTTGGAAACGGTGCCGACCGCGCGCTCGACCAGACTGCCCCGGTCATAGAACATACGGGTCGTCACGCCCGCCGGCAGGGTGGGGGCGATCTCGGCCAATTTGGCACGCACACCATTCACGACTTTTTGCGCATTCGCCCCGCGCAAGCCAAGCACCAAACCCTCGACGGCTTCGCCTTTGCCGTCTTTGGTGACTGTGCCATAGCGGGTCAGGCTGCCGATACGCACTTGCGCAACGTCGTTCACGCGGATTAGATTGCCATGGGTACCGACGATGACGATGTCACGCACATCCTGCAGGCTGCGGATGCTGCCCTCGGCGCGCACCAGCAGCGATTCGTCGCCGTCGCTAATGCGCCCGGCGCCATCATTGCGATTGTTGGCCTGAATTGCTGCCTGCAACTCGGCAAAGGAGATACCGTGAGCGGATAGCGCATTATGGTCGGGCACGACCTCGAAACTGCGCGCCAGGCCGCCCAGCGAGTTGACATCGGCCACGCCGGGCAACGTGCGTAACGCCGGGCGTATGGTCCAGTCGAGCAGGGTGCGGCGCTCTTCCAGCGAAACACCTTCACCTTCCACGGTGAACATGAACATTTCGCCCAGCGGGGTGGTGATCGGCGCCAGTCCGCCCGAAGTATCGGCAGGCAAATCGCGCATGGCATTGTTCAAACGTTCGGCAACCTGCTGGCGCGCCCAGTAGATATCGGTCCCGTCATTGAAGTCGATGGTGATGTCGGCGATGGCGTATTTGGAGATGGAGCGCAGTACGCGCTGATTGGGAATGCCCAGCATCTCCAGCTCGATCGGGGCGACGATGCGGGCTTCGACCTCTTCCGGCGTCATGCCGGGGGCTTTCATGATGATCTTGACCTGCGTGGTGGATACGTCCGGGAAGGCGTCGATGGGCAGTTCGCGGAAAGCGGATACACCGGCTCCGATCAACAGCAGCGTCAGAGCAGCCGCCAGCATGCGCTGGGTCAGCGCGAATTCGACCAGTTTGGACAACATCATTCGGCTCCGCTGCTCATGGCGCCGGATTTCAGCGTCGAGACGCCCTGCACGGCGATCAACTCATCCCCTTTAAAGTCGCCGCCTATCAGGCTGCGTTGCGCACCTTCCAGTTTCACCGAGACCTTTTCGGCACGGAAGCCGGTGGGCGTTCTGACGAACACCACCGGCTGCTTGCCCAATCTGGCCAGTGCGCTGTTCGGGACGTTCCACTGCTTCATGCCGTTTCCTGCGGTGGCGATGTTCGCTTCCACATACTGGCCGGGGCGGAGTCCCTCTGTACCCTTGTTGATAAGTGCGCGGACCCGGATCGTCTGGCTACCACCGCTCAAGCTGCGACCGATAGCGGCCACTTTACCGCTTGCCGAATAGGCAGGGATGTCGACGGCCGCACCAACTTTGATGTTTTCGGAACTGGCCAGGGGAATTTGTATCTCCAAACCGAGCGGACTCAGTCGGGCCACTTGGAACAATGGTGTGGATGCATCGAGCCGCTGGCCCGAGCTGGCGGACTTGTCCAGAATGACGCCATCAATGGGCGAGGTAATAGCAAGTTGGCTACTCAATTCATTGTCGGACAGCAGTTGCTCGATTGCTTTGGAGGGCATTCCGAATAACTTCAATGCCTGATGGCGTTCGGTCAGGATGGCATGTGCCTCGTTGCGCTGACTGCGTGTCGCGCGCAGGCGACTCTCCGCGATGATGCCGTCCTGCCACAATTCCTGGTCTCGTTTGAAGTTCTCCGTGGCGAGCTGGTCTTGCAGGTGTGCCTGCAACAGTCTGCGCTGGGCCTCAATGAAAGCCGGGCTTTGCAGTCTCGCCAACACCTGGCCCTTCTTTACAGCATCACCCACACCGACCAGTGTTTGTTCGACCATCGCGGATAACGGTGTGCTGATGGTATAGAGCTGGTTGCCGGGGATGACCACTTGTGCAGGTAAATCGGAGATATCGCCGTTGGTTCGTGCCGGCAGCGGCGTAGTCGCAATACCCAGCTTGACGATCTGTTCCGCAGTCAATGCAATGTCTTGAGCATGAACGCCGCCGAAGAATTGCGACAGGAACAGGATGGCGATTGATAGCTTTCTCATTATTTGGATTTTTCCGGTATGGCACGGTTGTTGTTGACGCGATTGCAAAGTGGCGAGATGCAGTTTGAAGACCCCATCAAACCTGCGAACTTTGCAAGAAGAACGAGCGTGCTATAGGTTGCCGTACTAAGAATTAGTTCCGTCGCTTGCGAGAAATTTATGTGGCTCTATTGTCGTGTGCGTAGCTAGCTGCATTTGGAAGAAACTTATCGAGAAAAAACAGTGCGCATGCATAAAGTGAATGGATTGAAACACATCAATCCCGCAGCCATGTCGATTTTGATGGCGATGCCAACTCGGTGAAATTGAGGGGCGCTTCAATGCCAGCCTGTTTCAAGGCGCTTTTCCAAGCGTGAGTGTTGGGTATCGGCTTGCCTGCGTGGGTAAATACGCTCGCGGAATGTTTGCCTGCTGGCTGATTGAATGCCGCCAAGGCGTTACGATTTAGCGATCCTGGTGATCCTGCTCGCGCTCCTTCCATAAACGCGCAACAACTTTACCCAGCAGAGTGAAGGTTACGCCCCGGCTGAATACATTGAGCGCGAGTGCCCCCAGTGGAAAATCTGACGGTGTGAGCAGGGCTTCGGACAAACTCCAGATTGCGCCGACGAGGAAGCCGATGAGGAGCGGGATCAGCAATTCAGACTGGCGATTGGATTGTAGCATCGGCATCTGTGCGGCCTGAATGATGGGCAGGCAATACAGCACATCCAGCGAGACATGGGTGTCGATCGTTGCATAGTTCAATACAGTGACCAGTGCAACTTCGAAAACGATAATGAATAAACTCAAATACACGCGTTCACTCCATCTGCGGTTGCCCCATGAGCCGTGGCGGATTCTATAGTAAGTATCCCCCGGCAAAGCCGGGGGCTTTATTTTGTGAGCCGCTCAAAGCGGCTTAACGTGGTCGCTTACGCGGCCCCTGCTCTTGTGGCCACCTGAAGGTGGCTGGT
>NZ_BAAFRY010000010.1:0-87478 GCF_045866295.1 Ferrigenium sp. UT5 | reverse complement strand
CACCAACAACACTGTATTGCCAGCACTGACCATCGCCGCGCTTTACAAGAGCCGCTGGCAGGTCGAGTTGTTCTTCAAGTGGATCAAGCAGCACCTGCGCATCAAACGCTTCATCGGCAACAGCGAGAACGCGGTGAAGACGCAAATCTGGTGCGCCGTCTCTACCTACGTGCTGATTGCCATCGTTAAGAAGGAGCTGCAATTGGATGCCTCGCTTTATTCGCTGCTACAGATTCTTTCGGTGTCTGTCTTTGAGAAAACCACACTAGATCAGGCTTTCGCGGGCGGTGGACAACTCTTAGAACAGACGGACTTTTCTAACCAGCTAAATTTGTTCGACTTTTAACCGGACACTACTGCTATGACACGACTTCTTAAATACCTTGACGTCCCCAGAAATTGGCGATAAGTTTCAGAAGTGAAGCAATTGGTAGAATTGTGTAGAATTGCAACCTCATAGAGGAAATAGCCATGTCCACAGCTACAGCCACCACTCAGAAGAAGTCAGCGAAGCCAGTCGTGCGTTCGCGCACCGTCAAGTCCGTAAAAGCTAGCCAGATGCTCACAGGCCAAGCTCTTCTGAAGGACATGAAGCTGTATCACAAGCAAGTTGTGGCCACCCCCAAGTCTGCTCGTGATTTTCTGACCCGCTTAGGCGTTATGACCTCCGATGGTAAAGCTAAGAAACTGATTCGTGCCTAACCTTTGGGAGTTGTATCAGCATCACCCTTCCTTCGTGCTTGGGTTTCACGGCACGGAAAAGTCACTTGTAGATAAAGTGGTCTCCGGTAAAACTGGCCATCTATTGAAATCTGAGGGCAAGTTTGAATGGCTTGGCCACGGGATCTATTTTTGGGAAAACGACCCCCAGCGTGGACTTGAGTGGGCTCAGGGCGGCAATGCCAAGAAAGAGATCAAAGATCCCAGCGTGGCTGGTGCCATTATTGATCTGGGCATGTGCTTGGATTTAACTACACGAATGGGGCTAGACGAGGTAGCAGAAGCCCATAACATTCTGCGCGACTCTTACGTAAAGTTAGAAAAGCCCCTCCCCCTTAACAAAGGCGGCGAAGACCAATTCAAACGTGAACTGGATTGCCAAGTAATTCAAACGCTGCACCTCTATCGCAAAGACAAGAAACTTCCTGCCTATGATTCTGTGCGCGCTCCGTTCCCAGAAGATAAGCCACTCTACGAAGGTGCTGGCTTTCGTAAGCGCAACCACATCCAAATAGCGGTCATCAATACTGACTGCATCAAGGGGTACTTTCACCCCATCAAAAGCGTGTAAGCGTAGCTCTTACGCTCAAACCACAGTTAGTCTTCAACAGGGCTTAGGGGATAATTGCCATTTCAAGAACTGATACCATGATTAGCTTGAAATTCATGCCATGGTATTTCAGACGCCAATGGTGTCAGCAAAACAAATACCGTGAACCGTACCATGTAAAAAATTTATGCCCTGAAAAAAATACTCGCTTGTTGTTGCGCGATATTGCCAGGCAAAAAGAAAGGAACGCTTGTAAAATCCAAGGGGTTCCTTCAGATGATTCAGCAAATTTATTGCCAGTCATTGTCTGTTGTTGCCAGACACCCCACTCACTCCCACTCAATCGTTGCCGGGGGTTTGCCGGAGATGTCGTACACGACACGGTTGATGCCGCGCACTTCGTTGATGATGCGGTTGGACACCTTGCCCAGCAGTTCATAGGGCAGATGCGCCCAGTGCGCGGTCATGAAGTCCTGCGTCTGCACCGCGCGCAGGGACACCACCCATTCATAGGTACGACCGTCGCCCATCACGCCGACCGATTTCACCGGCAGGAACACGGTAAAAGCCTGCGAGGTCAGTTCGTACCAGCTTTTGCCGCTGGCATCTTTTGTGTTGTTCAGTTCTTCGATGAAAATCGCATCGGCGCGGCGCAACAGTTCGGCATATTCGCGTTTGACCTCGCCCAGGATGCGCACGCCGAGTCCGGGACCGGGGAAGGGATGGCGATACACCATGTCGGGCGGCAAACCGAGCGCGACTCCGAGTTCGCGCACTTCGTCCTTGAACAGTTCGCGCAACGGTTCCAGCAATTTGAGGTGCATGGATTCCGGCAGGCCGCCCACGTTGTGGTGGGATTTGATGGTGTGCGCCTTCTTGGTCTTGGCGCTGGCCGACTCGATCACGTCGGGATAGATGGTGCCCTGCGCCAGCCACTTTGCACTTTTCAGCTTGGCTGATTCGCGCTGGAACACCTCGACGAACTCGCGCCCGATGATCTTGCGTTTCTGCTCGGGGTCGGTCACGCCCGCAAGATGCTGCATGAACTCGCCGCTGGCATCGACATGCACGATCTTCATGTTCATGTTCCTGCCGAAGGTTTCCATGACCTGCGCCCCCTCGTTCAGGCGCAACAGGCCGTTGTCCACGAACACGCAGGTCAACTGGTCGCCGATGGCGCGCTGGATCAGCGCCGCCGCCACCGAGGAGTCCACGCCGCCGGACAGGCCGAGGATGACTTCCTCATCGCCGACTTGCGCCTTGATCTTCGCCACCGCCTCGGCGATGTAATCGGGCATGTTCCAGTCCTGGCCGCAGCCGCAGATGTCGTGCACGAAGCGCGCCAGGATGGCCTTGCCCTGATGGGTGTGTGTGACTTCGGGATGGAACTGCACGGCATAGAAGCGGCGCACCTCGTCTGCCATCGCGGCGAACGGCGTGGCTTCGTTGGAGGCGATGGCCGTGAATCCGGGCGGCAGCCCTGTCACCTTGTCGCCGTGGCTCATCCACACGTCGAGCAGGCCGTGGCCCTGTGCGTTGGTCTTGTCCTGGATGCCGTCGAACAGTTTCGAGTGGCCGTGCGCGCGGATCTCGGCGTAGCCGAACTCGCGCACCTTGCCGGATTCGACCTTGCCGCCCAATTGCGCCGCCATGGTCTGCATGCCGTAGCAGATGCCCAGCACCGGCACACCCAGCTCGAACACCACGGCCGGCGCCTGCGGCGTCTCTTCTTCATAAACTGAATTGGGGCCGCCGGAGAGGATGATGCCCGCGGGATTGTAGGCACGAATATCGGCCTCGGTCATATCCCAGGGATGCAGCTCGCAGTACACATGCGCTTCACGCACGCGGCGGGCAATCAACTGGGTGTACTGGGAACCAAAGTCGAGGATCAGGATTTTTTTGTGCATGGCTTTTCAGGAATGGGGATTCGGAAATGAGGATACGGCAAGATCGGGAATGCTCTCCCCTCACGCATCCCCGATTTTCAATCCTAGTCGATGTGGTAGTTCGGGGCTTCCTTGGTGATCTGCACGTCGTGCACGTGCGATTCACGGACGCCGGCTGAAGTGATCTGCACAAACTCGGCCTTGGCGTGCATGGTGGGAATGTCGGCGCAACCGAGGTAGCCCATGCTGGAGCGCAGCCCGCCCATCAACTGGTGAATCACGGCGAGCGCGCTGCCTTTGAAGGGAACGCGGCCTTCCACGCCTTCCGGAACCAATTTGTCCTGATTGGCTTCGTTTTCCTGGAAATAGCGATCACTCGAGCCTTGCTGCATCGCGCCCAGACTGCCCATGCCGCGATAGGATTTGTAGGAACGCCCCTGGAACAGTTCAATCTCGCCCGGCGCCTCTTCGGTGCCCGCGAACAATCCGCCCAGCATCACGGCATGCGCGCCGGCTGCGATCGACTTGGCAATGTCTCCGGAAAAACGCACCCCGCCATCGGCGATTAACGGCACACCACTGCCCGCCAGCGCATCCGCCACATTGGCAATGGCCGATATCTGCGGTACGCCGACGCCGGCCACGATGCGGGTGGTGCAGATGGAACCCGGCCCGATCCCGACCTTGACCCCGTCCGCGCCATGCGCGACCAGCGCCTTGGCGGCGGCGGCCGTGGCGATGTTGCCACCGATCACATCGATCTGCGGATAGTTCTTCTTGACCCATTGCACGCGGCTCAGCACCCCGCGCGAATGTCCGTGCGCGGTGTCCACCACGATCACGTCCACCCCGGCTTCTGCCAGCAGGCCCACCCGCTCCTCGGTGCCTTCACCCACGCCGACCGCCGCACCGACACGCAGGCGTCCCTGGCTATCCTTGCAGGCGTTCGGATGCTCGGTGGATTTGAGGATGTCTTTCACCGTCATCAGGCCGCGCAACTCGAAGGCGTCGTTGATCACCAGCACGCGCTCGATCCGGTGCTGATGCATGAGCAACCTGGCTTCATCCAGACTGGCGTTCTCTTTGACCGTGATCAGGCGCTCGCGCGGGGTCATGATGTTGCCGATCGACTGGTCTAGATTGTTCTCGAACCGCAGGTCGCGGTTGGTCACGATGCCCACCACCTGCTTGCCCTGCAACACCGGCAGGCCGGAAATCCGGTGCTGGCGGGTCAGATTGAGCACATCCCGCACAGTCATGTCGGAACGCACGCAGATCGGGTCTTTCACCACGCCGCTTTCAAACCGCTTGACCCTGGCCACATGGGCTGCCTGTTCCTTCGGAGTCATGTTCTTGTGCACGATGCCGATGCCGCCCTCCTGCGCCAGGGCGATGGCAAGGCGCGCTTCGGTCACGGTATCCATCGCCGCCGACAACAGCGGGATGTTCAACTGGATATTGCGGGACAACTGGGTGCGCAGACTGACATCGCGCGGCAGGACATCGGACTGGGCCGGTAGCAACAGTACATCGTCGAAGGTGAGTGCTTTTTGAGTGATACGCATGGGAGTCCCTTCCGCAAAGCGCGCATTATATCAAAACTTGCCACCCTGCCCGGCGTTGCGCAAAGCCCTAATGGTGCTTTTGCGCCATGACATACATGGTGTGCTCGAAAAACAGCTCGCACCAATCCAGTTCGCTGTTTTTCAACGCGGTCAGCAATTTGTTCACCTCGCCCAACGGCCAGGTAGGGTCGTATCTGACCAACATGTCCAGCGCGTAGAAACCCAGGGATTTTTCGAGTTTGGCCCCGCGATGGTTGATTTTCTCCAGCATCAGGGCCAGATCCTTGTCCTGTTCCGCATTAGCGGTCATGTCGCCGTAGCGCTTGGGGTTTTCACGTGTATAAAGGATGAACTGGTGCAACAGGTAGAAGAACTCCCCCTCATTGTCTTCGGAGACTTTGTCGCCCAGCACGAAAGGGAACGGTGCCAATTCCAGCCAGTAATAATTCAGCTTGGGATTGCGCCACTTGCACACGCCGACATAGCCTTTCCGCTCCTGCGCGCGCGCAATGCAATCATCGATGATCAAACGGTCAGAGGCGCGCTGGACCAGGTCGGGGTCTTTTAACACAATCGGCTTGACCAGAAAGAAATCGGGGAAGTCATCGAACAGCTTGCCCGAAGTTTGATGGGAGCGGTAATAAGAGCGGAATAGCATGCGCACCTGTCCCTGGTTGCTTTCCACGTTCAGGAAATCCTGTGGACTGCCCGCTTTGGGTTTTTTGTGCGGCACACGCTCCTCCATTACAAGTTTGTTCGCGCTTGCTCGTTCCCTGCCGGCAACGGCGCGCAAATCGGTGTGCAATGATAAATTGACGCGCGGCAAAAGAATAGGTAATTTCGGCACAAATTTAACGGAGGTTTGGCATGAAAACGCTACTCACCCTCTCCCTGCTCGCGCTTTTCGCATTGGATGCCCGCGCGGAAGTCAGTAAATGGATCGATGAAAATGGCGTGATGCATTACTCGGACACCCGCCCCGTCGGTATCAACGCCGATTCGGTGCGCAACGTCACCGGCAAGGACACTGCGCCACCCGCCGCAAACGACAAACCAAGGAGTTACCTCGAGCGCGAGGTTGAGCTGAAAAAAACACGCCAGGAAAAACAGGCTGCCGATGCCAAACTGGCACAGGAGAAAGCGGCACAGGAAGAGAAACAGCGCAATTGCGCCAATGCGCGGGAAAGTCTGCGCACACTGGAAGGCGGAACACGGATCTCTGTCTATGATGCCAACGGGGAAAGGTATTATCTGGATGAGGCTGAACTGGAACAACGGGTGCGCGCAGCACGTGCAGCGGTGCAGGAAAACTGCAATTAGGCCGGCACTTCCGCCGTGCGATGCGTATCGCTCAGGCGCATCGCTTCCTCGATATCCACTGAAACGATCTTCGATACGCCACGTTCCTGCATGGTGACGCCGATCAGTTGTTGCGCCATCTCCATGGTGATCTTGTTGTGGCTGATATAGACGAACTGGGTCTTCTCCGCCATCTTCTGGATCAGCTTGCACAAGCGCTCGGTGTTGGTGTCATCCAGCGGCGCATCCACCTCGTCCAGCACGCAGAAGGGCGCCGGATTGAGCTGGAATAACGAGAACACCAGGGCAATCGCGGTCAGCGCTTTCTCGCCACCTGACAGGAGCTGGATGGAGGCGTTCTTCTTGCCGGGCGGATGAGCCATCACCTGCACCCCGCTGTCCAGAATCTCGTCCCCGGTCAGCACCAGACGCGCCTCGCCGCCGCCGAACAACACCGGGAACATCTCGCCCAGATGGCTGTTCACCGCCTCGTAGGTCGCCAGCAGCAGCTCGCGCGATTCCTTGTCGATGCGTCGGATCGCTTCCTCCAGCGTGCCGATCGCCTCGTTCAGGTCCTTGGCCTGCGCATCCAGATAGACCTTGCGTTCCTGCGCCGACTGCAACTCCTCCAGCGCCGCAAGGTTGACTGCGCCCAGCGCAGCGATCTCGTTGCCGATGTGGGTGAGCTCGCTTTGCAGGCCACCGGCCTTGGCACCTTCGATCAGCGGCAACAACAGCGTCTCGTCCACTCCTTGCAACTGCTCTGACCATTGCTCGAATTGCAGCCTTGCCTCCTGTTCCTTCAGCGCGATGTCGTTCGCCTTTTCGCGCAGCGGGCCCAGCTTCTGTTCGCATGACAGGCGCGTTTGTTCGAGACGATTCAGGTTGACCGTGGCCGCCTCCAGCGTGTTGCGCGCTTCCGCCAGCAATTGTTCCTGGACTTGCCGCTGCTGCAACACCCCCTGCAATTGATCCTGCACGCCGTCTTCGCTCAAGCTTTCGATCTCTTGCCGGCTGTGCAGCAGCGCCTCCTCCTGCTGGCGCAGGGACGCAGTTTGCTGCTCGATGTTCTGCACCAGGTCGTCCAATTTGGCGGCGCACGTCTGGGCGAAGAAACGGGCTTCCTGCAATTCGTGCTGTGCGTGCTGTGCCCGCTCGCGCACTTCGCGCAAGGCGGCTTCCCGGGCATTCGCCTGCAGCCTGACCCGGTCGCTTTCGACCTGATGCTCCGTCGCGCGGACGCGCAGTTCATCCATCCGCGCGGAAATCTCCGTCTGCTGCCGTTGCGTGTCGTCAAAACGCTCGGCCAGTTCATCCAGTTCCTCCTGGATCTGCGCGGCGCGTTCCCGGCTGCGCTCGTTGGCCTGGGTCAGCTTGAGGATTTGCAACTGGAGCTGGTGTTGGCGCTGCTGCACGGCAGAACCCTCGCTGCGAAGTGTACCGATGCGGCCATCGATGTTGCGATACGCCGCTTCCGCTTGCTCCAGCAAGTTTTTGCCCTGCTCCAGCGCGGCACGGCGTTGTTCCGCTTCCTGCTGCAAAGCCTCGATTTCGCGCTGTCTCGCCAGAATGCCGTGCACCTGATTGTCCGGCGCATGGAACAACACGCTGTGCGCGCCGACCAGATGTCCCTGCGGGGTGACCAGCCATGCGCCTGCCGCCAGTTGGTCGCGCTGTTGCATGGCCGTTTCCAGATCGGGCACCGCATAAACCTGCGCCAGCCAGTCGGCCAATACCCGTAGCGTGCGCTCGTCCTGGCTTTGCACATGGCTCGCCAGCGACACCCAGCCGGCGGGAACCGGCACGACGGCGGTCTGCGTCCCATCCGCCGCATACACCGCCAATTTGGCCGGCGGCGGCGCATCTTGCCAGGCTTGCGCCAGTTCCAGTTGCGACAGTGCGAGCGCATTGACGCGCTCGCGCAACACCGCTTCCAGCGCGTCTTCCCAGCCCGCTTCGGTGCGCAGGGATTGCCACAGACGCGCCGCATCCACCAGCCCGTGCGCGACCAGCCACGCTTTCAAGTCCTGGTCGTTGTCGAGCTGCGCCTGCAATTGTTGCAGGGCGTGCAAGCGCGCCTCGGTCTGCGCCAATTGCCGCTCCAGCTCCTGTGCCGCACTGCGCGCATCGCGCCGCGCGCTGTCCGCCAGCGGCAGTTGCGCCTGCAATTCGGCCAGCAACCGCTGTTGTTGCTCATATTCCTGTTGCGCTGCAGCCTGTTGCTGTTGCGCCTGCTCCAGCGCCTGCAAATCCGCCGGCGGCAGATTATCGCGTTCCAGCATCAGGCGCGAACGGCGGCTGTCGAGTTGCTGCACATTGCTCTGGATATGCGCGCGCTGGGTTTCCGCCAATTGCACCTGTTGCTGCATCAGCAGCAACTCGCGCTGCACCGCGTTGTACTTCTCCTGTGCCAGACGTGCCGCCTCCTCCGCCTGCGGCAAATCTTCCGCTTCAGTATTGGCGCGCTGCTCGCACACCGCCACGCGGGTGCCGGCATCTTGCTGTTTCCCCTGCCAGTGCGCCTGCAAGGTATGCAAGCCCTTTAACTGGGTCTGCTGTTGCGCGATCTGGCGCTCGCCGTTCTGGATCTGCTGCCCCAGACGGTTGCGCTGCTCGCTGACGAAGGCGATCTGCTGCTCCAGCCGCGCCACTTCGGCATTGCTTGCATACAATTCGCCCTGCCGGGCATGCAAGGCGTCGGACAAGGTGAAATGTTCGCTGCGCGCACTTTCCAGCAGGCTTTCCGTTTCGCGCAAGCGCGCGACTTCGGCTTCCAGTTCGTTGCGGTTCTTCTCGATCTGCTGGGCGTAGCGCACACGCCGGGCTTCGGCTTCCTGCTTGTTTACCAGCCACAGCAGGCGCTGCGTGGTCTCGCGCCGCGCTTCCAGTGCGCGGTAGGACTTGGCCACTTCGGCCTGCTCGCTCAAGTGCACCAGTTGTTTGTCCAGCTCGTGCAGGATGTCGGCCACGCGCGACAGGTTGACGCGGGTATCGGCCAGGCGCAGTTCGGTCTCGCGCCGACGGTCGCGGTATTTGGATACACCGGCCGCTTCTTCAAGAAAAACGCGCAACTCTTCCGGCTTGGCCTCGATGATGCGCGAGATCATGCCCTGTTCGATGATGGCGTAGGCACGCGCGCCGACCCCGGTGCCGAGGAAGATGTCGGTGATGTCCTTGCGCCGCACGTTCTGGTTGTTGATGTAGTAGCTGGAATCGCCGTCGCGCTGCAGCACGCGTTTGATCGAAATGTCGGCATAGCTCGCCCACTGCCCGCCGACCTTGCCCAGTGAATTGTCGAACACCAGTTCGACGCTGGCGCGGGAGACCGCCTTGCGATTGCCGGAGCCGTTGAAGATCACGTCCTGCATCGATTCGCCGCGCAGGGCGGAGGCGCGCGACTCGCCCAGCACCCAGCGCAGGGCGTCGATTACATTCGACTTGCCGCAACCGTTCGGGCCGACGATGCCCACCAGCTGCCCGGGCAGCGAGATGGTGGAAGGATCGACGAAGGACTTGAAGCCGGCGAGTTTGATCTGGCTAAGACGCAATTTGGAAAAGGTCAGGCGTTATAATGCGGGGCATTCTAACCGAACTGACCAAGGCCACCAACCATGAGTACCCGCCCCGCCAAGACGCTGGAAACTTTCCCCAACCCGCAACCCGGCCGCGACTACCATATTCACATGGAAATCCCGGAATTCACCTGTCTTTGCCCAAAGACCGGACAACCGGATTTCGCCACCCTGACGCTTGATTACATTGCAGACGCGCAGTGCGTCGAACTGAAGAGCCTGAAGCTGTATATGTGGTCGTTCCGCGAAGAGGGGCATTTTCACGAGGATGTCACCAACCGCATTCTGGACGATCTGGTCGCCGCAACCCAGCCGCGTTTCATGCGCCTGACGGCGAAGTTCTACGTGCGCGGCGGCATCTTCACCAATGTCGTGGCCGAACACCGCAAGCCGGGCTGGCAGCCCGCGCCGCGCGTCGAACTGACGGCTTTCCCCAGCCAGTCCAACACGCGGGGGTAAAGTCATGGAATATCGCCCTCTCGGCAACAGCGGCCTGCAAGTCTCCGCCCTCTGCCTCGGCACGATGACTTTCGGCGAGCAGAACAGCGAAGCGGAAGCCCATGCGCAACTGGATTACGCCGTGTCGCGCGGGGTGAACTTCATCGACACCGCCGAGATGTACCCGGTACCGCCGCGCGCCGAAACCGTGCACCGCACCGAGCAATACATCGGCAGCTGGCTGAAACACCAGCCGCGCGACCAACTCGTGGTCGCCAGCAAGATTGCCGGCCCGGCGCGCGGCTTCGCCTGGATCCGCAACGGCCCGCGTATCGACCGCACGCAGATCAACGCCGCGATCGACGGCAGCCTGCGCCGCCTGCAAACCGATTACCTCGACCTGTACCAGATTCACTGGCCGGACCGTTACGTCCCCATGTTCGGCGCAACCGGCTACGACGCCAGCCAGGAACACGCAACCGTCCCCATCGCAGAACAACTTCAGGCGCTGGCGGAACTGGTGCGGGCGGGAAAAATCCGCCACATCGGCCTTTCCAACGAAACCCCGTGGGGCGTGACGGAGTTCCTGCGCATCGCCGACGAACTCGGACTGCCGCGCATCGTCAGCATCCAGAACGCGTACAGCCTGCTCAACCGCACATTCGAGAGCGGACTGGCCGAGGTTTGCCATCATGCCAACGTCGGACTGCTAGCTTACAGCCCGCTGGCCTTTGGCTGGTTAAGCGGGAAATATCTCAACGACCCGCAAGCGCATGGGCGCATCACCCTGTTCCCCGGCTTCGGCCAGCGCTATAACAAACCCAACGTGCCTGCGGCAGCGGCCGAATATGCACGCATCGCACGGGAGGCCGGTCTGCACCCGGTAACACTCGCGCTGGCGTTCGCCCGTACGCGCCGTTTCACTTCCAGTGTGATCCTTGGGGCGACGACGCCGGATCAACTGAAACAAGACCTGGATAGCGCGGAAATCGTCTTGTCGACGGAAGTGCTGGCGATGATCGAGAACGTGCAGCAACGCTACCCGAATCCCGCCCCCTGACGCGGGCGCAAAATGCGTTATGATGGCCGCACTCTAATCTTCCAAGGAGGTTGTCCATGTTGAAGAAAGTCATTGCTGTCGTGCTGATCGTGCTCGCCTCCGGCGCCTGGTTCTATCTGGATCAATTGAACAAGGAAGAGCAACGTCTCGCGGAAGAAACGCGGCAGACCCTGCTCAAGGCCAGGGCGGAAGCCGCCGCGCGCGCCGCCGCGCTGGAGCGGTTCAAGACCGAAATAATGGAAGCGCTCAACGCCTGCAAGGCCAAAGCGGATCAGGCCAAAGCGGATTTCCTGGTGCAGAACCAGCAACCGGTACGCCGCAAACCGGGGCAATTCACCCTCCCCGAAGCAATCCAAACCGAGGCGGACACCACGCTTGCTGCGGCATACATTGAGTGCCAGCAGGCATATGACACCCGCCTCGCCTCCGGCCAATAGAAATTAGGTTTAGTGTAAAACTCGCGCGGCGATTCGTTCGCTCCCTCCATGGAGGCAGTTGGGGACGAAGCCGACTTTTCATTAAGAAGGGCAAAGAGATATGAATGGGGTTGGGTGCTATATTGCAAGACCTGACCCCGATGTTCATGTTCAGACCTGAGGCTGCTGCCACCACGTTGTCAGCAGGGGGCGGCTAGAGTGTCATCACCAACAAGATCAAACAGCGAGGCGATATGTCAGGCAAAGTAGAACTGGTGCGTTTCCGCCTGAGTCAGGGCAGGACGACGGCCGAATGGCTGGAGTCGAACAAGAAACTCGATGCATGGCTGCAGCGTCAACCGGGCTTCCGCCTGCGCAGCCTGTCCGAGACCAGCAAAGGCGAGTGGATAGACTTGCTGTGCTGGGAAAGCGGCGAGGCTGCCGAGTTGGCTGGTGAGCGCTTCGAAGCGGAGATGTCCGGCCAGTGCGAACCGATGATAGATATCGCCAGCATCCAGTGCGAGCAGGGACGCTCGCACGTGCTGTTGCAGCAATGAGTGGAGGCAGCATGAAAAAAGATAAGCATGAAGTCTGTCGCTGCCCGTGGGTGGATTTGAGCAAGCCCGATTACGTCGAGTATCACGACAAGGAATGGGGCGTGCCCGTGCACGATGACCGCAAGATGTTCGAATTCCTGACGCTGGAAGCAGCGCAGGCAGGGTTGAGCTGGTACACCGTGCTGCGCAAACGCGAGAATTATCGCCGTCTGTTCGATGGTTTCGATGTGCAGCAGATCGCCAGATATAACGACAAGAAGATCGAAGCGCTGATGGGCGATGCAGGCATCATCCGCAATCGCGCCAAGATACAGGCCGCCATCAACAATGCGCAGCGCTTCCTGGAAGTGCAGAGCGAGTTCGGCAGTTTTTCCGACTACCTGTGGCGCTTCGTTGACGGCGAACCCATCGTGAACACGATACGCACACCGGCGGACTACCAGGCCACCAGCAAGGAATCCGACGCCATGAGCAAGGACCTGTTGCGTCGCGGTTTCAAGTTCGTCGGCTCGACCATCTGTTATGCGCACATGCAGGCCGCGGGTATGGTGAACGACCACTCGGTTGATTGCTTCCGCCGGGCAGAGATACTCGCGCTTTGAACTGACATGACACAGTTCGCAGACCTGCCCAACTTCGGCCCCAAGTCGCAGCAGATGCTGGAACAGGCAGGCATACACACCATCGAACAGTTGCGTGAACTCGGCGCTGTGCGAGCCTATCTGCAAGTGAAGCAACATGGTGGTAATGCCAGCCTCAATCTGCTGTGGGCGATGGAAGGTGCGCTGAGCGGGCGGCATTGGCAGGAGGTGGCGAAGCACGACCGTTTGAGTCTGTTGATGCAGTTGGAGGATATGGAAAAGTCCTCACGCGCATGAACACTCCTGCCAATACGTTGTCAGCAGCAGGTAGTTAGCATTCTCCTTGCCGGATGTCCCGGCATCACAACAAGGAGAAAAACATGTCCGACACGATAGATCTGGTGCGATTCCGTTTGCAACCCGGCATGACCTTCCCCCGAAAAATCGTCTTCCAACGGTGACGTAAAATTACAGTCGCATTGGAAAGGAAGATCACAAACGGGGTCAGGTCTTGCATTAACGCATCTCACCATGCTACATTGCCCCAATGGCGAGACCCCTTAGACTTGAGTTGGCCGGCGGGCTTTATCACGTGACTTCGCGTGGTGACAGGCGCGAGGACATTTTCCTGGATGATGCCGACCGTCTGGTCTGGCTGGAAGTCTTCGCCCAAACCTGCAAGCGCTTCAACTGGGTCTGTCATGCGTGGTGCTTGATGGACAACCACTACCACCTCGTCGTCGAAACCATCGAGGGCAACCTTGCGCAGGGCATGCGCCACCTCAACGGTGTCTATACGCAAACCTTCAATCGCACACACAAGCGTGCCGGTCATGTTTTTCAAGGGCGATACAAATCCATCATCGTGGAGAAAGACGGATACCTGCTGGAGTTGGCACGCTATGTGGTGCTCAACCCGTTACGCGCCGGGATGGTGAAAGATATTACCGACTGGCAATGGAGTTCCTATGCAGCCATGCTCGGAACCCAGTCCGCGCCGGAATGGCTGCAGACCGACTGGATACTTGGCCAGTTCTCGCCGCAGCGCCGCCGGGCGATCAACCGATATATCGACTTTGTCCGGGCCGGAGTCGGATTGCCGAGCGTGTGGGAGCAACTCAGCGGCCAAGTGTTCCTCGGCTCGGACAGGTTCCTCAAGCGGATGCAGGCGCTGTCGGACAAGGCAGTCATCGGCGAAATCCCGCGCGCACAACGCCGCCCTTTAGCCAAGCCTTTGGACTACTATCAAGCCAAACATCGGGATACTAAAACCGCAATGACTGCCGCCTACGCCACCGGCGATTACACCCTGCAATCAATCGCCGATCATTTCGGAGTTCACTATACTACGGTTAGCAGAGCGGTTAAGAAGGGTAAAGAGATATGAATGGGGTTGGGTGCTATATTGCAAGACCTGACCCCGATGTTCGGGCATCTCACCATGCTACATTGCCCCAATGGCGAGACCCCTTAGACTTGAGTTGGCCGGCGGGCTTTATCACGTGACTTCGCGTGGTGACAGGCGCGAGGACATTTTCCTGGATGATGCCGACCGTCTGGTCTGGCTGGAAGTCTTCGCCCAAACCTGCAAGCGCTTCAACTGGGTCTGTCATGCGTGGTGCTTGATGGACAACCACTACCACCTCGTCGTCGAAACCATCGAGGGCAACCTTGCGCAGGGCATGCGCCACCTCAACGGTGTCTATACGCAAACCTTCAATCGCACACACAAGCGTGCCGGTCATGTTTTTCAAGGGCGATACAAATCCATCATCGTGGAGAAAGACGGATACCTGCTGGAGTTGGCACGCTATGTGGTGCTCAACCCGTTACGCGCCGGGATGGTGAAAGATATTACCGACTGGCAATGGAGTTCCTATGCAGCCATGCTCGGAACCCAGTCCGCGCCGGAATGGCTGCAGACCGACTGGATACTTGGCCAGTTCTCGCCGCAGCGCCGCCGGGCGATCAACCGATATATCGACTTTGTCCGGGCCGGAGTCGGATTGCCGAGCGTGTGGGAGCAACTCAGCGGCCAAGTGTTCCTCGGCTCGGACAGGTTCCTCAAGCGGATGCAGGCGCTGTCGGACAAGGCAGTCATCGGCGAAATCCCGCGCGCACAACGCCGCCCTTTAGCCAAGCCTTTGGACTACTATCAAGCCAAACATCGGGATACTAAAACCGCAATGACTGCCGCCTACGCCACCGGCGATTACACCCTGCAATCAATCGCCGATCATTTCGGTGTTCACTATACTACGGTTAGCAGAGCGGTTAAGAAGGGCAAAGAGATATGAATGGGGTTGGGTGCTATATTGCAAGACCTGCCCCCGATGTTCCGATGTTTTGACCCCGATGTTTGCTGCCTGCCAATCCAACCTCCAACCCAAATAGGAAATCCCATGAAAGCTACCTCTATCATCCTCACATTACTCATCGCTATGCTGATAGGTTGCACCACACTTTCAGGAACAGGTAACGCGCCTTTGTCGGCTACACAATCGCGGTTGGCCGCACTCGCTAAAGTTAAAAATGATGTGTCTTTGATAATGGAGGTACCAAGCGCGAATAACGCAATTTCCAACCAGATAATGGTCACGAGCATTAAAGCTGGAGCTGACGCTACCGCTGTTGTTAATCTGGTCGCAATCCTTAAAGGCCCCAATACCAAGCCCATCGCCGTCATAGGTGATAACGATGCCGTCACCGCAGCAACCATTGAAGCGGCACTGAAGCGGCTACAGGGTTTTAAACCTTCAGCGAAACTTTACTTTGTGGGTGAAACCAGCTACGTGCATGCCCTCAAAGTGCAGGCTGATGCAGAAGGGTAAACTTCGAGGCAGTTGTCTATCCTTGATGAAGTTCCACAAGCTTGAGCCGATTACCCATATCAACGATTACCCATATCAACATCGACCATTTACTCAAAGAGTCGCAATGAACCACACGCAGAAAACTCCAGCAATTCCATCGAAAGCCTGCAAGATACCAGCCGCTACCAGAGCGAACAAAAAAATGCGCCAACCGTTTCCCCGCCGCAAAGATCACGGCCAGCTTAAGCCGCGATAGCTGGCACCAACCCGGCACGCATCCGCTCCATGGCCTTTTGCTCGATCTGACGGATGCGCTCGGCGGAGACATTGAATTCAGCCGCCAGTTCATGCAGGGTTGCCGCATGATCCTCATCCAGCCAGCGCGCCTCCACAATTCTGCGACTGCGCGCATCCAGACCGTCGAGCGCCCGGGACAATCCGACAGATTGCAGACGTTCACGTTCCGAACTTTCCAGGATTGACAGGGGTTGATGCGCTTCATCGTCCGCCAAATACTGGATGGGGGCGTAACTGTCATCGTCATCGGATGTGGCAGGATCGAGCGCCAATTCGTGCCCGGCAAAACGCCCTTCCATCTCAACAACATCCTGCTCGCTCACGTTGAGTTGCTGCGCAATCTCGCTGACTTGCTGGCGATGCAGCGGCTCCAGACCCTGCTTCATGCTGCGCAAATTGAAGAACAGTTTGCGCTGTGCCTTGGTCGTGGCAATTTTCACCATCCGCCAGTTGCGCACGACAAATTCGTGGATCTCGGCGCGAATCCAGTGCAATGCAAACGAGACCAGCCGTACACCTCGTTCGGGATCAAAGCGTTTGACGGCTTTCATCAGACCGATGTTTCCCTCCTGGATCAGATCGGCCTGTGGCAAACCATAGCCGGCAAAACCGCGCGCCACGCTCACCACAACCCGCAAATGGGAGAGCACCAGTTGGCGCGCCGCTTCGAGGTCACCGTCGTTCCGGAAGCGCGTCGCCAAGTCAACCTCCTCTTCCTGCGACAGGATGGGGAAGCGATTCACGGCCTGAATATATCCTTCCAGGCTGGCAGAAGCGGCGGGTACCGGCAAGTTCATGATTGAGCTCATTTGTGTTCCCTCCTTATGCAGCCATTTTAGCACTCGATATGCGCGAGTGCCAATAGCAATCTTGTGCCGTCAAGACGGGAATCAGGGCGTAAAAAAGGGCGAATCCGAACTGCTTTCCCTGCCGGGCGAGACCGCGGCTCAAGCATGGCGTTGCAGCGCCCACGCCACATGTTCGCGCACCATTTCAGAGGGATGGCCGGCACGGGCTTGCAATGCGCCGACCACTTGCGGCGTGGTCGGCGCATTGCCGAGGCCGACCGCGATATTGCGCAACCAGTGTTCGTGGCCGATGCGGTAGATGGGGCTGCCAGCCAGACGCGCCCTAAATTCCGCCTCGCTCCAGGCGAACAATTCGACCAGCGCAACATCGTCCAGCCCGTTGCGCACGGCGAAATCCGGCTCGGCCGTGGTTTGCGCGAAACGGTTCCACGGACACACCATCTGGCAGTCATCGCAGCCGTAGATGCGATTGCCGATCAACGGGCGCAACTCGGGCGGAATACTGCCCTTGAGTTCGATGGTGAGATAGGAGATGCAGCGCCGCGCATCCAGTCGGTAAGGGGCGACGATGGCCTGCGTCGGGCAGATGTCGATACAGGCGCTGCAAGTGCCGCAATGATCGTCCGCCGGCACATCGACCGGCAGCGGCAGGTTGATGAAAATCTCGCCCAGAAAAAAATAGGAGCCGTGTTCGCGCGACAGCAGCAGGGTGTGTTTGCCGCGCCAGCCCAGATTCGCCCTCCGCGCCAGTTCGACTTCGAGCACCGGCGCGGAGTCGCTGAACACGCGACACGTGGCCTGCGGCGCGGCCGCGCCGATTTGCCCGACCAGTTTCTGCATGCGGTTGCGCAGCACCTTGTGATAGTCGCGTCCCAGCGCATATCGGGAAATGAACGCACTCTCGCCGTCTGCCAGTACCGCTGGTGTCTCCCTCGTGCCCTTCGGATAATAGTTCATGCGCAGCGAGATCACGCGCAGCGTATCCGGGACCAGTTCCGGGGGTCGCGCGCGTTTGGCGCCATGTTTTGCCATATAATCCATCGTGCCGTGATGACCCTCCGCCAGCCATTGCAGCAACCCGGTCTCGGCGGCGCCCAGTTCGGTATCGCTGATACCCACGGACTGAAAACCGAGCGCCTTGCCCCACCCTTTGATGCGTGCGGCAAGCTCCACTAAATCCACCTGGGGTACGTTGTATTGCATAGAACGAATCATAGCCGAAGTGGGGTAAACGGGGATTCCAGCGCAAGGCAGGAACTCTCAATCAGCTTGCCCGATGAGTCTGCCACGGTGAACTTTGCCGCCCGTCTGGCGTCAGCGCTCAAGCCGGGCCTGATGATTTATCTGCAGGGCGATCTGGGGGCAGGCAAAACCACGCTGGTGCGCGGTCTGTTGCGGGCGCTGGGCCATGGAGGCAAGGTCAAGAGCCCGACCTACACGTTGCTTGAGCATTACACGACGGGAGATTTTGATTTGTGCCATTTCGATCTGTACCGTTTTCGCGATGCGGAAGAATGGGAGTCATCCGGATTCCGTGACGAATTCGACGGGCACAAGGTGTGCCTGGTCGAGTGGCCGCAACAGGCCGCCGGTTTGTTGCCCGCTGCGGACATCACACTCACCCTGGCAATCCTGCCCGAGGGGCGCATGCTCACCCTCCGGGCTGACAGCACAACAGGACAGGAATGTTTGAACGACTTGTAAAATTCAGTCTCTGGCTGATGCTGCTGTGGCTGCTGCCCGCGCAGGCCGAAGTGACGATCAGCGCCGTGCGCCTGTGGCCGGCGCAGGAATACACCCGCCTCACGCTGGAATCAAAACAGGCGATCTCCTACAACATGTTCGCGCTGGACAACCCGCCGCGGCTGGTGGTCGATCTGGATAGAGTCGCACTCAATGCCACTCTGAACGAACTGGCAGGCCAAGTGGGCAGCGACGATCCTTATATCGCAAGCCTGCGCATCGGAAGATACAAGCCGGGAGTACTGCGCCTGGTGTTTGATCTCAAGGCAGCGATCAAACCGCAACTGTTCAGCCTCAAACCGGTCGGCGATTATGGCCACCGCCTCGTGCTCGATATTTATCCCGCCACGCCGGTCGATCCCTTGATGGCACTGGCCACCCAGATGGAATTGAAGCTCGCCGCGGAATTGCCAGGCCCCGGCAGTGCGGTGGCGGCCGGCGCTTCCGCCCCGGCGCCGGTCGCCGCACCCACCGCTGCGCCGGAGTTGCGCAATCGCCTGTTGCTGGTCGCCGTCGATGCAGGGCATGGCGGAGAAGACCCGGGGGCACACGGGCGGCGCGGCACACGGGAAAAAGAGGTCACGCTCGCCATCGCGCGCAAACTGAAAACCCAGATCGATGCCACGCCCGGCATGCGCGCCATCCTGATCCGCGACGGCGACTATTTCATCCCGCTGGTGGGACGCGTGGAAAAGGCGCGCAAGGCGCACGCCGACCTGTTCGTTTCCATCCACGCCGATGCCTTCATCAAGCCGCACGCGCGCGGCTCGTCGGTATTCGCCCTGTCCGAGGGCGGCGCCACCAGTGCCAGCGCGCGCTGGCTGGCAAAAAAGGAAAACGAGGCCGACCTGATCGGTGGAGTGAACCTGGCGGTTAAAGACCCGTACCTGGCACGCACCCTGCTCGACCTGACGCAAACCGCCACCATCAATGACAGCATGAAGCTGGCGAGGCACGTGCTGGATGAGTTGCAGGATGTGAATACCCTGCATCGAGGCCACGTCGAACAGGCCGGCTTTGCCGTGCTGAAATCGCCCGACATCCCGTCCATCCTCGTGGAGACTGCCTTCATCAGCAACCCTGAAGAAGAGAAACGCCTGCGCGACGAGGCGTACCAGGAAAAAATGGCACGCGCCATCCTTGAGGGCATCCAGCGCTATTTCGCGCAGAACCCGGCATTATCGCAGCGGCATCTCGCACTCGATAATTGAACCCGGACTCAAGCCGGGAATATCCCGGTCGAAAGATAACGGTCGCCGCGGTCGCACACGATGAACACGAGGGTCGCGTTCTCGACTTGCTGCGATATGCGCAGGGCGATGCTCAACGCACCGCCGGAAGAAATCCCGCAGAAGATTCCCTCTTCCCGCGCCAGACGCCGGGTCATTTCCTCGGCTGCCGCCTGACCCACGTATTCGATGCGATCGATATTCTGCGGGCTGTAGATTTTCGGCAGATACGCCTGCGGCCATTTGCGGATGCCGGGAATCTGCGACCCCTCTTCCGGCTGCGCGCCGATGATCTGGAGGGCGGGATTCTTTTCCTTGAAGAAACGCGAGCAGCCCATGATGGTTCCGGTAGTGCCCATGCTGCTGACGAAGTGGGTAATGCGGCCCTGCGTGTCGCGCCAGATCTCCGGCGCCGTGCCCTCGTAATGGGCGCGCGGATTGTCCGGATTGGCGAACTGGTCGAGAATGACGCCGCGCCCTTCGTCGCGCAGTTTCTCCGCCGTGTCGCGCGCCAGTTCCATGCTGCCTGCCTTCGGTGTCAACACCAGTTCTGCGCCGAACGCGCGCATGGTTTGCCGCCTTTCCACCGATTGATTCTCCGGCATCACCAGAATCATCCTGTAGCCGCGCATCGCCGCGGCCATCGCCAGCGCAATGCCGGTGTTGCCGCTGGTCGCCTCGATCAGGGTATCGCCCGGTTTGATCTCGCCGCGTGCCTCGGCGTGCTTGATCATGGAAAGCGCCGGCCGATCCTTGACCGAGCCCGCCGGGTTATTCCCTTCCAGTTTGGCCAGAATGACATTGGAAGTGTCACCCGGGATGCGTTTGAGTTGCACCAGGGGCGTATTGCCGACGAAGTCGTCCAGTGTCTTGTACATGTTCATCTCTCGCAAAACCGCTTCAAGCAGCCTTCTCCAACAATTGCTGCACATAACGTGCCGCGCCCTGCTCCACGGTCAGGAACGGTTCCGCATAGCCCGCCGCGCGCAGGGCTGCGATGTCGGCCTGGGTGTAGCTCTGATATTTGCCGCGCAAGGCATCGGGAAACGGGATATAGCTGATAATGCCCTGTTGCAGCATCTGCTCCGGCGTCAGTGTGTCTTGATTGTTGGCCAGGCGCAGGCTATTGATCACCGCGACGGCCACCTCGTTGAAACTCTGCGCATTGCCGGTGCCGAGGTTGAAGAGGCCTGATTTTTCCGGGTGATCGAGAAAATGCAGATTGACCTTGACCACATCCTCCACCGACACGAAATCTCGGCGCTGTCCGCCGTTGGGGTAGCCGTCGCAACCTTCGAACAGTTTTACGCAGCCGTCGGCGCGGTACTGGTTGAAGAAATGGTGAGCCACCGACGCCATGCGTCCCTTGTGCTGTTCGCGCGGGCCGTACACGTTGAAATAGCGGAAGCCGACAATCTGCGCCGTGCGCTGATTCCAGCGCCGGCGCACCACCTGGTCGAACAGGAACTTGGAATAGGCATAAACGTTCAGCGGCGACTCGTACTCGCGGCTTTCCTTGAACACGCCGCCACCGCCATACACCGAGGCGGAGGACGCGTACAGGAACGGCACCTCCTCGTCCTGACAATAGTCGAGCAGCGCCAGCGTGTAGCGATAGTTGTTCTGCATCATGTAACGGCCATCGGTCTCCATGGTGTCGGAACAGGCGCCCTCGTGCAGCACGGCCTTGATCTCGCCGTCAAACTCGCCACCCTGCACACGCTCGATGAAATCTTTCTTGTCCAGATAATCGGCGATCTCGCAGTCGGCGAGATTCCTGAACTTGTCAGCCTTCTTCATGTTGTCGACCGCGATGATGTTCGTTTCGCCGCGCTCGTTGAGCGCCTTGACGATGTTCGACCCGATAAACCCGGCTGCTCCAGTCACCACGTAATACATGTCAGTTGCCCATATCCTCAATAATTTCTTCGCGCGACACGGTCGCCGTGCCCAGTTTTCCCACCACCACGCCCGCCGCGCGATTGGCGATGCGCACCGCATCGGACATGTCCGCGCCGCTTGCCAGCATGACTGCCAGCGTGGCGATCACGGTATCGCCCGCGCCGCTGACATCGAACACTTCGCGCGTCTGTGCCGGTTCGTGCAATACCTCCGGCGCGCGGAACAACGACATCCCCTCCTCGCTGCGCGTGATCAGCAACGCCTCCAGTTCCAGTTCGGCACGCAGTTTTTGCGCCTTGGCGGTCAGCTCGGCCTCGTTCTTCCAGCCACCCGCCACAGCACGGAACTCGCTGCGATTCGGCGTAAGCAGGGTCGCGCCATGATAGCGCGCATAGTCGTCGCCCTTGGGATCGACCAGCACCGGTTTCCCCGCCGCGCGCGCTAGGCGGATCATCTCCGCGATATGGGTCAGACCGCCCTTGCCGTAATCGGACAGCACCACCACATCGCACTGCGGCAGACGCTGGCCGAAATCGGCCAGCTTGGCCTGCAACACCTCGTGGCTAGGCGCCGTTTCGAAGTCGATCCGCAGCAATTGTTGCTGGCGCGCGATGGCGCGCAACTTGATAATGGTGGAAAAACCTTCATCACAGTGCAGCATCGACTCAATCCGCGCATACCCGGACAGCAACTCGCGCAGGCAGTCGCCGGCTTCATCCCTGCCCACGACCGACAGCAGCGTGCACTGCGCGCCAAGCATGGCAATATTGCGCGCCACGTTGGCCGCGCCGCCCGGTCTGGCTTCCACGGTGTTCACCTTCAGTACCGGAACCGGAGCTTCCGGAGAGATGCGCGTCACATCGCCAAACCAATAGCGGTCCAGCATGACGTCACCGACCACCAATACACGCGCCTGATCGAACACCGGCAACTTCATGCCAATTCTCCTGTTTGCAACAGAATATCATGCAAGGCTTGCAGGGGATCGGGAGCCTGGGTGATCGGACGCCCGATGACCAGATAACTGGCTCCTGCGGCCAGGGCGTCACGCGGCGTCATGATCCGCGACTGGTCGTGCGCGGCCGAATTCACCAAGCGGATGCCGGGCGTGACCAGACAGAAGTCCGGGCCGTACTGGCGGCGCAACACCGGCGCTTCCTGTGCCGAGCACACCACACCATCCAACCCGCTCTCGTGCGCCAATCCCGCCAGCAAGCTCACCATCCGGGCGGGGCTGGCATTGACGCCAACCCCGCGCAAATCGGCCTCGGTCATGCTGGTCAGCACGGTGACTGCGATCAGCTTCGGGCGGCGCTCAACATGTACCAACGCCTCGCGCGCCGCCTCCAACATGCGCCGACCGCCCAGTGCGTGAACATTGACCATCCACACCCCCAGCGCGGCGGCGGCTTTGCAGGCTTGTGCGGTGGTGTTCGGAATGTCGTGGAATTTCAGATCAAGAAAAACCTCAAAACCGAGCCGCTGCAATTGCTCGATCAGTTGCGGTCCGGCGGCGGTGAACAATTCCTTGCCCACCTTGAGGCGGCACATGCCCGGCTGCAGCCGACGCGCCAGTTCGAGCGCCGGCGCCGGCTGCGCATAATCGAGCGCGGTGATGATTTTGGGATCGGTCATTGCAGCATCCCCATCTCTTCGGTTCGGCGTGGCCGGTAAGAATCCCAGCTTTGGCAGGCCGGACAGTGCCAATAGAACTGGCGTGCCTTGAACCCGCAATGACCGCAGCGATACATGCCGATGGTCCGGGTGCGGTCATGGATCAATTGCTTGACCAGCTCAAGGTCGGTGCGGCGTTCGCCGTGATAAGACAGGAGTTGCGCTTCCAGCAGTTTTTCCAAGCCAAGCAGGCTGGGATTACGGCGCAGTTCATCGCGCACCAGCCGGTAGGCGGCTTCCGCCCCTTCCCGTTCGGAGACCGCCTTGAATAATACGGCCATCAAATCGAGCGAAGGGTATTTTTGCAGCCAGCCGCGCAACAGGGTCACTCCCGTCTCCACGTCATCCAGACGTTTATAGGCCGAGAGCAGACGTTCCGCCACCAGCGGCAGGTATTCCGGATTCTGCAGTTCAATCGTTTGCCAGGTCGTGATGGCCTCTTTCACCTGATCCTCGGCCAACGCGATATCGCCCAGCATCATGCTGGCGCGAATATTTTTTGGGCTCGCAACAAGGGCGTGCTTGAGATGATCCCTGGCCAATTCCGGCTGTTTTTTCACCAGCTCGCCGGCCGCCAATTCGCAATAGAAAAAAGCTTCATGATTAACGCCGTCGCTTCCATCCAGCGCGGCCAGACGCCGCCCGATATTGATTGCCTTTAACCAGTCTTTTTCTTTTTGATAGATATCGAGCAATGATGAGTACGCCTGCCTTTCATATAAGGACCCTTGTAGCCGCAGCAAAGCGTCTTCAGCCCGGTCAAGAAGTCCGGCCTTCAAGTAATCCTGCGCCAGCTCGAACAAGGCCTGCTGTTTCCTTTCCGCGTCGAGGTCTGCCCGTTCGACCAGATTCAGGTGCATGCGGATGGCGCGATCCACTTCGCCGCGGCGGCGAAACAGGCTGCCGAGCGCGAAGTGCAGCTCGATCGTCTGCGGATCGACCTTGACCACCTCGATGAAAGCCTCGATCGCCTGATCCTGCTGTTCATTGAGCAGAAATTTCAGACCGTCAAAGTATGAGCGCGGCAACGCGCTCGATTCGGTCAGCAGTTCCTTGATGTCGATGCGCGCAGCCAGCCAGCCCATGCCGAAAAAGAGCGGAAAGACCAGCAGCATCCAGGGTTCAAAATCCATTGTCTGTATTCTTCAGATGACTTGTTTGGCGTCAGCCTGCGGCGCCGCTTTGGACGCAGCCTGTCTGGCGCTCCTCAATTCGACGCGCAAACGGAACCAGGCGGGCAACATTGCGAGAATCCCGAAACCCGCGCCCAGCGCAAAAAAACTCAACAACGCGACCACCAGGGTGGTGTTCCATTCGTAGCCGAAGAAATAGCGCAACGCCACCGGATCGTTGTTCTTCAACGCAAACCCGAGCAGGGCGATGAACAGCACAATGCGCAGGAGCCAGGTCAGGTAAGGCATGTCGATTCCTTGAGTGCGAAGCGTCGGGCAAAGATAGCATGAACCAAGAAAAATTGGCGGCACACCTTGCGATGCACCGCCAATCATTCGTGTCACCGGAACCGATCAACCCTGCGGATAATCCACCCGTTCCCGCAACTCCTTGCCCGCCTTGAAGTGAGGCACATACTTGGGCGGCACCTGCACCTTGTCGCCAGACTTGGGATTGCGTCCCAGACGCGGCGGCCGGTAATTCAGGGCAAAACTGCCGAAGCCCCGGATCTCGATGCGCCCACCCTGCGCCAGGGTTGCCGACATGCTGTCCAGAATCACCTTCACCGCCAGCTCGGCATCCTTGCCCAGCAACTGCGGATGACGCGCAGCCAGCTTGGCAATGAGGTCGGAACGTGTCATGCCCGTCACTCCTTTTATTGCGCGTCAGCCTTGCTGGAATCCATCTTGGCCTTGAGCAGAGCACCCAGATTGGTGGAGCCGGAGACATTGGTGTTCTCGGCTGCGAACTTCTGCATCGCTGCTGCCGTGTCCGCCTTGTCCATCGCCTTGATCGACAAATTGATGCCACGATTCTTGCGATCCACGTTGATGATGACCGCCTTGACGGTGTCGCCTTCCTTCAGGTGGTTGCGGATGTCTTCCACGCGATCCACCGATACTTCGGAGGCTTTCAGGTAGGCTTCGACATCGCCTTCCAGCATGACCACTGCGCCCTTGGCATCCAGCGACTTGACCGTACCCGTGACGATGGCTCCCTTGTCATGCCCGGTCACGAAACCGCCGAACGGATCGCCTTCCAGTTGCTTGATGCCGAGCGAGATGCGTTCGCGTTCCACGTCGATGGCCAGCACGACCGCTTCCAGTTCGTCGCCCTTCTTGTAGTTGCGCACAGCCTCTTCGCCGGGGATGCTCCAGGACAGGTCGGACAGATGCACCAGACCGTCGATACCGCCATCCAGGCCGATGAACACGCCGAAGTCGGTGATCGACTTGATCGCGCCCTTGACCTTGTCGCCCTTCTGGTGGTTGGCGGCGAAATCGTCCCAGGGATTGGACTTGCACTGCTTCATGCCCAGCGAGATGCGGCGGCGCTGCTCGTCGATCTCGAGGATCATCACTTCGACTTCGTCGCCCAGTGCTACGACCTTGGACGGATGCACGTTCTTGTTGGTCCAGTCCATCTCGGACACGTGCACCAGACCTTCGATGCCCTGCTCGATCTCGACGAACGAACCATAGTCGGTCAGGTTGGTCACCTTGCCGAACAGGCGGGTGCCTTGCGGGTAGCGACGTGCCAGACCGTTCCACGGATCGTCGCCCATCTGCTTGATGCCGAGGGAAACGCGATTCTTCTCCTGGTCGAACTTGAGGATCTTGGCTTCGATTTCGTCGCCAACGGTCAGCACCTCGGACGGGTGCTTGACGCGGCGCCAGGCCAGATCGGTGATGTGCAGCAGGCCGTCGATACCGCCCAAGTCAACGAACGCACCGTAGTCGGTGATGTTCTTGACGATACCCTTGACCACAGCCCCTTCCTTGAGGGTTTCCAGCAGGGATTCACGATCGGCCCCCTGCGACTCTTCCAGCACGGCGCGGCGCGACACCACCACGTTGTTGCGCTTGCGATCCAGCTTGATGACCTTGAGTTCCATGGTCTTGTTTTCGTACGGCGTAGTGTCCTTGACCGGACGGATGTCCACCAGCGAACCGGGCAGGAAGGCACGGATGCCGTTCACCATGGCGGTCAGGCCGCCCTTGACCTTGCCGCTGACATAACCTTCGACGATGCGGCCTTCTTCCATCGCCTGTTCCAGGTCGATCCAGGCCGCCAGACGTTTGGCTTTTTCGCGCGACAGGCGCGTTTCGCCATAACCGTTTTCCAGCGACTCGATGGCCACGGTGGTGAAATCACCGGCCTTGACTTCGATGTTGCCCGCTGCGTCCTTGAATTCTTCAACGGGGATATAACTTTCGGACTTCAGTCCGGCATTCACCACGACCACGTTCTGCTCGACGCGAACGACTTGGGCGGTGATGAGTTCGCCTGGGCGCATTTCCTTGCGGTTCAGGCTTTCTTCAAACAGGGAGGCAAAACTTTCCATATCAGCGACAGCGGTCATTTTCGATCTACTTTCAGGTATTCCCGCAAAGCGGGGGTTCGTTTATCAACCCGATCAGCGGGGAGCCAATCGGGGCCTAACTCAACGGGCGCCGGAGTTAACCGCACCCTACAGCAAAACTCAGCCGCCCGTACCCCCTCCTCAATCCTCCCCCGCAAGCGGTAGAGGAAGCGAGCGAATCGCTGCGCGAGTTTCAATTTACCGCACGGTATCGTGTCAGCACTTCCGCGACCGCCTGCTCGATGTTCAGCGGGGTCGTATCCAGCAGACTTGCACCTTGCGCCTGTTGCAGGGGAGCCACGCTGCGCTGCATATCCCGCTCGTCGCGCGCCTGTATATCCTGCAAAAGGGCGGCGATACTAGCACTCATCCCTTTCTCTTTCAACTGCTTGTAACGGCGCTCCGCGCGCGCCTCGGCCGAAGCGGTCAGGAAAATCTTGAGCACGGCGTCCGGGAATACCACTGACGCCATGTCGCGCCCGTCCGCCACCAGCCCCGGGGCTTGGCGGAAAGCGCGCTGTTTATTCAACAAAGACGAGCGAACCATGGGCAATGCCGCCACTTTGGAAGCTGCAGCGCCGGCTTCTTCGGTGCGCAACTCGTCGCCGACCATCGCCCCATCCAGCCAAGTCTCGCCTTTTTCGAAACGGATATCCACCTTGCCGGCCAGTGCAGCCAAGCCAGGCTCGTCGTCCAGCGCCACGCCGTGGCGCTGTGCCGCCAGGCCCAGCAGGCGATACAGCGCCCCGCTATCCAGATAATGCATGCCCAGCGCATCTGCCACGCGCTGCGCCACCGTTCCCTTGCCGGAGGCAGAAGGTCCATCGATGGCGATAACAGGAACGGCTTGTGTCACTTTTGCGAACTCCGTGAAATAGTCAGGAAAAGTCTTGGCGACGCACTTCGGGTCGTTGATGCGCACTCCTGCCCCGCCGAACGCGGCCAGCGAAAAACACATCGCCATGCGGTGATCGTCGTAAGTATCGATGCCCGCATGCCTGAGTTGTGCCGGTGGCGTGATGCGAATGAAATCAGCGCCCTCTTCCACTTCCGCACCGACCTTGCGCAACTCGGTCGCCATCGCCGCGATGCGGTCGGTCTCCTTCACGCGCCAGCTGGCGATGTTGCGCAGCGTGGTCGTGCCGTCTGCGAACAGCGCCGCCACGGCCAGCGTCATCGCCGCATCGGGGATGTGGTTGCAATCCAGGTCGATCGCTTTCAGCTTGCCCTCTGCCGGGCCTGTGGCTTCCATCCAGTTCGACCCCATCGTGATGCGCGCGCCCATCTTTTGCAGTGCTTCGGCAAAGCGCACATCGCCCTGCACGCTGTCCCGGCCCACGCCTTCCACCCGCACCGGCCCGCCGCCGATGGCACCGGCGGCCAGGAAATACGAAGCGGACGAGGCATCGCCCTCGACATACACCTCGCCGGGCGCTGTGTAGCGCTGGCCGCCGAACACCACGAAACTCTGCCAGCCCTTGCGTTCGACACACACACCGAAGCGCCGCATCATCGCCAGCGTGATCTCGATGTAGGGCTTGGAGATCAATTCCCCAAGCACATCGACCTTTACCGTGCGGCCGGTCAGCGGCAAGGCTATCAGCAAGCCGGTAAGAAACTGGCTCGACACATCGCCGCGCACCTGAACGGTGTCGCCCGCAAGGTTTGCCGGAGAAAGTTTCAAGGGAGGAAAACCTTCATTGCCGAGATACTTGATGTTGGCACCCAGCTGGCGCAGCGCATCCACCAGATCGGCTATGGGCCGCTCGTGCATGCGTGCCACGCCGGACAATTCGTAACTGCCCCCAGACAAGGCCAGCGCCGCCGTCAGCGGACGGAAGGCCGTGCCCGCATTGCCGAGGAACAGCTTGGCATCCTTGTTCTGGAAATCGCCACCGCACCCCGTAATGCGATAGGCGTTATCACCCAGCGATTCCAACTTCACACCTAATATGCGCAAGGCGTCCAGCATGCGTTCGGTATCGTCCGACTGCAGCAGGTCGCGCACCACGGTTACGCCCTCCGCCAGCGCCGCCAGCAGCAGCACGCGGTTGGAGATGCTCTTTGAGCCGGGCAGACGCACCGTACCGCGTGCCGACATCAAGGGAGAAAGATCGAGGGATTCGTGTGGTGACATGCCGGAAAAAGATCGGATTATTGTTGCTGCCAGGCGCTGCGCACCTTGCGTGCCTCGCTGAACACTTCTTCGAGCTTTGCGGCATCGCCCCGCTCCAGCGCCTGGTACAGACCGTGCAGTTCTCCGGCGTATTGCAGCAGTTCGCGCAACAGCGCCTCGCGGTTGGCCATGCAGATGTCGCGCCACATCTCCGGTGAACTGGCGGCGATGCGGGTGAAATCGCGGAAGCCGCTGGCTGCAAAAGAAAGCAGTTGGTCGCGGTTGTCACGCTGTGCGATGTCATGCACCAGCGCGAACGACAATAGATGCGGCAGATGGCTGATCGCCGCGAACACGGCATCATGCTCCTCCGGCGTCAATTCGCTCACCACGGCTCCGCATGATTCCCATGCCTTGCGCACACGCGCCACAGATTCGTTCGAATTCTCCGCCAGCGGTGTCAGCACGACTTTCTTGCCCTGATAAAGATCGGCCTGTGCTGCGCCAGGCCCGCTCTTCTCTGCCCCCGCAATGGGATGCGCGGGAACGAACTGGCCGATCTTGCCACCGAGAATCATGCGCGCAATCGCCACCACATCACCCTTGGTACTACCGCCATCGGTGACGAGTGTGTGGGTGCCAAGATGCGGCGCGATGCGTTGAAAAATATCGGCCATCTGGGCCACGGGCGTGGCCAACAGTACAATATCCGCAGCGCACACTTCACGCGCAGCATCGTCACCGATGCGATCGAGGATGCCAAGTTGTTTGGCCTGTTCCAGGGTCACCATACTGCGCCCGAAACCAACGACTTCAGAAACAGCTCCCGCCTTGCGCAACGCCAATGAAAACGACCCGCCGATCAGTCCGGCGCCAAAGATGACAACTTTGCGAAAGGCGGGCATGGCTTACAGCGTGCGTCCAATCGCCCCGGCGATGGCGCCCAGCGTACCCATGAGTTTCTTCAACTCATCCGGTGTCAGCGCCTGATCGGCATCGCACCAGGCGTCACACGGGCTGGGATGCATCTCGATCAGCAGGCCGTCCGCGCCGGCCGCGATGGCGGCCTGCGACAATGCCGGCACCATCCACGCCTTGCCGCCCGCATGCGAAGGGTCGACGATCACGGGCAGGTGGGTTTCTTTTTTCAGCACCGGAATCGCGGTCACGTCCAGCACGTTGCGGTAAGCGGTCTCGAAGGTGCGGATGCCGCGTTCGCAGAAGATGATGTTGTGGTTGCCGCCGGCCGCGATGTATTCCGCCGACATCAGCCATTCGCTGATGGTGGCCGACATGCCGCGCTTGAGGATCACCGGCTTGTTGGTGCGCCCGACTTCCTTGAGCAGGTCAAAGTTCTGCATGTTGCGCGTACCGATCTGGATCACGTCCACGTCATACTCCATGAACGCATCAATCTGCCGCGCGTCCATCAACTCGGTCACGATCGGCAGTTTGAATTTGTCTGCCGCTTTGCGGAACATGTCGAGGCCTTCCACGCCGTGCCCCTGAAAGGCATAAGGACTGGTGCGCGGCTTAAATGCGCCGCCGCGCATCAGGCGACAGCCCGCCTCGTGCACGAATTTCGCCGCCAGGTCCATCTGCGTCTGCGTCTCCACCGAGCAGGGGCCGGCGATGATCTGGATCTGCTTGCCGCCGAGCCGGATACCGCCGATATCGATAATGCTGTCCTGTTTATGCGATTCGCGCGACACGATCTTGTACTGCTTGGCGATGTGCATCGCCGATTCCACCCCCGGCAACGGCGTGAACATTTCCGGCGTCAACTGGCGCTCGTCGCCGATCGCGCCGATCACCGTGCGTTCGACCCCGCGCGAGATATTGGCTTTCAGCCCCGCCGCCTCCAGTTTTTTGGTGACGGCCGCGATTTGTGCATCGGTAACTTCCCTGCCCATTACGATAATCATTTAATCTCTCCAAGCGCCTGTTTCAGCGCATTCAAAAATTTTGCATTCTCACTTTCCAGACCGATGCTGACGCGCAACCAGTCCGGCATGTCATAGTTCGCGATTGGGCGCACGATCACGCCCAGTTCAAGCAAGCGCCGGTACATCGCGGTGGCGCCGCCGATGCGGAACGCAAGGAAATTGCCGAACGATGGGATATGTTGCAGACCCAGTTTATCCAGCCCCTCGGCGATCTGCACCATGCCGCGCCGGTTCAGCTCGAACGTTTTCTTCACGAACGATACATCGCGCAACGCCGCCACCGCCGCCGCCTGTGCCACGCTGTTCACGTTGAACGGCTGGCGCACGCGATTCATCATATCCGTCACCTGTTCATGCGCCAGCGCATAACCGACGCGCAGACCGGCCAAACCATACGCTTTGGAGAAGGTGCGCGAGATGATCAGGTTGGGGAATTCCCGCAACCAGCTCACGCTGTCGTAGCGCTTGTCTTCCGGCAGATATTCGTTGTAGGCCTCGTCCAGCACCACCAGTATCTCGGGCGGCAGGCCGCGCATGAACGCCAACAATTCATCCCCGCGCAAAAAAGTCCCGGTCGGATTGTTCGGGTTGGCGATGAAAACGATTTTGGCCCGGTTTTCCCTGGCAGCGGCGAGCATGGCCGGCAGATCGTGCCCGAAACCCTGCGCTGCGGGCACGCTGATCCCGGTCGCGCCGACGGCCTGGGTCGCCAGCGCATACACCGCGAACGCGTGCGCCGAATAGACCACCCGGTCGCCCGGCACGAGGAACGCGCGCGCCGCAAGTTCCAGCAGATCATTCGAGCCGTTCCCCAGGGTGATGTTGGCATGCGCCACGTTGTAGCGTTTGTGCAGCGCATCTTTCAGCTCGAACCCGTTGCCGTCCGGATACAGGGCGATCGTCTTGATCGCCTCCTGCATCGCGGCCACCGCGGCCGGACTGGCGCCGAGCGGATTTTCGTTGGAGGCCAGCTTGACGATGCCGCTGATGCCCAGCTCGCGCTCCAGTTCGGCAATCGGCTTGCCCGGTTGATACGGGGCAATGGCGCGAATATAAGGGGGGGCTAAATCACAGTAATTCATTTGTTGCCTTGCATGTTAGAAGCCTTGAAAACCGACCACAACCAGCCACAGATTCATCCGGATACACTGACCAAACCCTTCCTCATCCGCGAGAATCTGCGTTCATCCGTGGCTAAATTGTTCTTTTAATTAAACCGCAACCGGGTAAGAACCCAGCACCTTGACGAAGGCCGCAATCTGCTTGAGTTGCGCCAGCGCAGCGGCCACTTCGGTATCGGACTGATGCCCCTCGATATCGACGTAGAACACGTACTCCCACAGGCCGGTGCGTGACGGCCGCGACTCCAGCTTGGTCATCGACACACCATGCTGCGCCAACGGCACCAGCAGGTCGTGCACGGCCCCCGGCCGGTTGGGCGCCGACATGACGAGCGAAGTCTTGTCGCGACCGGAAGGCGCGACCGCCTGCTTGCCGATGACCAGAAAACGCGTGGTGTTGCGCGCATCGTCCTCGATGTTGCGTGCCAGCACCTTCAGCCTGAAGTGCGCCGCCGCCTGCTCCCCCGCCACCGCTGCCGCGAACGACTCGTCGGCGGCCAGCCTCGCCGCATCGGCATTACTGGAGGCGGTGATGCGCTCGGCATGCGGCAGGTGCGCGTTGAGCCACCCCTGGCATTGTCCGAATGACTGCGGATGCGAGTACACCTTGCGGATCATGGCGACATCGTTCTCGTTCGACAGCAGACATTGATGCACCTGCAGCAGCACTTCGCCGCAGATTTGCAGCGTGCTGTCGAGCAGCAGATCGAGCGTGCGGCCGATCGCGCCTTCGGTCGAGTTTTCCACCGGCACCATGCCATAGCTGGCTGTACCGCTTTCCACCGCTGCGAACACGCCGTCGATGGAGTCGGCGGGAAGTCCCTCCGTGGCCTGGCCGAAACGCTGGGACACCGCCGCTTCGCTGAACGTCCCGTGCGGCCCGAGATACGCCACGCGCAGCGGTGCCTCCAGCGCGCGGCAGTTCGAGATGATCTCGGTGAACACCTGCCTGATGCCGGCACCGGACAACGGCCCGCGGTTGGCCTGCAACAGGCGCTGCAGGATTTGCGCCTCGCGTTCCGGGCGCAGCACCGCGCCGTCCTCTTTCAGGCGCCCGATCTGCTGCGCCAGCGCGGCACGCTGGTTGACGAGGCGCAGCATCTCGTCGTCAAGCCGGTCGATCTGCGCACGGTAACGCTGCAATTCGTCGCTCATGCTTCAGTCTCCAACGGCAGGGCACGCACCCTGAGCACTCCGGGAATCGCGGCGATCTGCGCAATCAGTTGCGCCGGTGCCGGACTGTCGGTATCCACCAGGGTATAAGCCATTTCGCCGCGCGACTTGTTCATCATGTTGTGGATGTTGATCCCCGCCGCCGCCAGCGCGCTGGAAATCTGCCCCAGCATGTTCGGCACATTGGTGTTCGCCACCGCGAGCCTGGATTTGGACTCGCGCGGCATGGCCACATTGGGGAAATTCACGCTGTTGCTGAGGTTGCCGTTTTCCAGATACTCGCGCAGTTGCTCCGCCACCATCACGGCACAGTTCTCCTCCGCCTCGGCGGTGGATGCCCCCAGATGCGGCAGGGCAATGATCTTGTCGTTTCCGATCGTGCGACTGCCCGGAAAATCGCACACGTAACAACGCAGATGCTGCGCGGCGAGACCGGCCAGCACGGCTTCCTCACTGACGATGGCATCGCGCGAGAAATTGAGCAGCACGCTGCCGGATTTCATTCCCGCCACGCGCCTGGCATCGATCAGGTTGCGCGTCGCGTCCAGCAGCGGCACATGCAGGGTGACGAAGTCGCTGTGCTTCAGCAATTCCTCCAGACTGTGGGCCTTCCTCACCTGGGATGACAAACTCCACGCCGCCTCGACCGTGATCTCCGGATCGAAACCGATCACTTTCATGCCGAGACCGATGGCGGCATTCGCCACCAGGCGGCCGATCGCCCCCAGCCCGACGATGCCCAGCGTGCGCCCGTACAGCTCGGTGCCGGCAAACGCCTTTTTTCCGTCTTCGACCTGCTGGTGCATGGACGCATCGTCACCCTGCAGCCCTGCGGTGAAACGCAGCGCCGGGACGATGTTGCGCGAGGCCAGCAACATGCCGGTGATGACCAGTTCCTTCACCGCATTCGCGTTTGCGCCCGGCGCGTTGAACACCGGCACGCCGCGCTCGCTCATCTTCTTGACCGGAACGTTGTTCGTGCCCGCACCGGCGCGCGCGATCGCCAGCACGCTGGCGGGAATCTCCATCTCGTGCATGTTGTGCGAGCGCACCAACACCGCATCCGGCGCGGCAATGTCGTTGCCAGCGACATAGCGCGCGGCCGGCAACCGCTTCAGGCCGGCC
Source organism: Ferrigenium sp. UT5 (assembly GCF_045866295.1). Taxonomy (NCBI): domain Bacteria; kingdom Pseudomonadati; phylum Pseudomonadota; class Betaproteobacteria; order Nitrosomonadales; family Gallionellaceae; genus Ferrigenium; species Ferrigenium sp. UT5. Next base: position 53,348 of record NZ_BAAFRY010000010.1, on the reverse strand, counting down.
GGCGAGATCTTGTTCAGGGTCAGCACCTTGAATGTGCGGGTCATGGCGGCGCTTCCGGCTCAGCCTTTGCTGCGGGCAAATTCGTTCATGAAATCGACCAGCGCCTGCACCCCGGCCAGCGGCATCGCGTTGTAGATTGAAGCGCGCATACCGCCGACGGAGCGGTGTCCCTTCAATTGCAGCAAGCCGCGCGCATCCGCCTGTTTCAGGAAATCGCCGTCCAGATTGGCGTCCTTCAGGGTGAACGGGACGTTCATGCGCGAGCGGTCGGCTTGGTCCACCGGGCAGCGGTAGAAACCGTTGCTGGCATCGATCGTGCTATACAGCAGGTGGGCCTTGGCGATGTTGTTCTGCTCCATCACGCCGATGCCGCCGTTCTTCTTCAGCCACTGGAACACCAGCCCCGCCATGTAGATGGCGAAGGTCGGCGGGGTGTTGTACATCGAATCGCTGTTGGCGTGGGTCTTGAAGTCCAGCATGGTCGGCAGGCGGGGATCGGCCAGCCCGATCAGATCATCGCGCACGATGACCAGCGTCAGCCCGGCGGGGCCGATGTTCTTTTGCGCGCCGGCATAGATCAGTCCGTATTTCCAGACATCGACCGGGCGCGACAGGATGTTGGAAGACATGTCCGCCACCAGCGGCACCTTGCCGGTATTGGGAATCCAGTTGAATTCCACCCCGCCGATGGTCTCGTTCGGCGTGTAGTGCACATAGGCCGCCTCTTTATCCAGCTTCCAGGTATCGAATGCCGGCACATAGGTGCAATTTTTGTCTGTGTTGCTCGCCGCCACATTCACGTTGCAGAATTTCTTCGCTTCGCCGATGGCTTTCTTCGACCATTCGCCGGTATTGACGTAGTCGGCGGAGCCTTTGCCTCCCAGCAGATTGAGCGGGATCATCGAGAATTGCAGATGCGCGCCGCCTTGCAGCAACAGCACCTTGTAATTGTCCGGGATGCCCATCAGTTCGCGCAGGTCCGCCTCCGCCTGGGCGTGGATGCCCATATATTCCTTGCCGCGGTGCGACATCTCCATCACCGACATGCCGCTGCCGTGCCAGTCGAGCAATTCCGCCTGCGCCTGTTGCAACACTTCTTTCGGCAATACCGCCGGCCCTGCGCTGAAGTTGTAAATGGTCATGTCGCACACTCCTCGAAAGTTATTCGGATTCTTCTTCCGGCTCGGCAATCCGGCTCAAACCGGCCAGCCTGTCGCCCTTGTCCAGATTGATCAGCGTCACGCCCTGGGTGGCGCGGCTCATCTCGCGGATTTCCCTGACGCGCGTACGGATCAGCACGCCGTTGGTACCAATCAGCATGATCTCGTCGTCCTGGTCCACCAGCGTGGCGGCGACCACCTTGCCGTTGCGCGCCGAAGTCTGGATCGCGATCATGCCCTGCGTGCCGCGCCCGTGGCGGGTGTATTCGACGATCGAAGTGCGCTTGCCGTAACCGTTCTCGGTGGCGGTCAACACGGACTGCTGTTCGTTCTCGGCCACCAGCAGCGCGATCACCTTGCCGCCCTTGGTCAGCTTCATGCCGCGCACCCCGCGCGCCGCGCGCCCCATCGAGCGCACGTCGTTCTCGTCGAAGCGCACCGCCTTGCCCTCGTCCGAGAACAGCATCACATCGTGCTTGCCGTCGGTCAGCGCAACGCCGATGAGGAAGTCGCCATCATCCAGATTGATGGCGATGATGCCCTTGGTGCGCGGATTGGCAAAGTCGGACAAGGGAGTTTTCTTCACCGTACCTTCGCTGGTGGCGAAGAATACGAACTGATCGTCGGCGAACTGGCTCACCGGCAGGATGGCGTTGATCTGCTCGCCGATCTCCAGCGGCAACAGGTTGACAATCGGCTTGCCGCGGCTGATGCGCGTGCCCTGCGGCACTTCATACACCTTGAGCCAGTACACGCGGCCGCGATTGGAGAAGCACAGGATGAAATCGTGGGTATTGGCGATGAACAGGTTATCGACAAAATCGTCTTCCTTGGTCGAGGCCGCCTGCTTGCCGCGGCCGCCGCGTTTCTGCGCGCGGTATTCGTCCAGCTTCTGCGCCTTCATATAACCGCCGTGCGACAGGGTGACCACCACGTCTTCCGGCGCGATCAGGTCTTCCATGCTCATGTCCTGCGTGTGCGTCACGATCTCGCTGCGGCGCTTGTCGCCGAACTGCGAGCGGATCGCCACCAACTCGTCGCCGATGATCTGGGTGACGCGCGCCGGCTTCGCCAGGATGTCCAGCAGGTCGGCGACCTTTTCCATCACTTCGCGGTATTCGCCGACGATCTTGTCCTGCTCCAGCCCGGTCAGGCGCTGCAGGCGCAATTCCAGAATCGCCTGCGCCTGGGCGTCGGACAGGAAGTAGCCCTTGCCCTTGACCATGCCAAACTCCGGCGCCAGCCCTTCCGGACGCGACGCTTCGTTGACCCGGCTCAACATATCCTCGACCAGCGATGAACGCCAGCCGCGCGCCATCAGGTCCCGCTTGGCATCCGCCGGGGTGGGCGCAGCCTTGATCAGCGCGATGATCTCGTCCACATTGGACAGCGCGACCGCCAACCCTTCCAGAATATGGCCGCGTTCGCGCGCCTTGCGCAGCTCAAAGACGGTGCGGCGCGTGACGACTTCGCGGCGGTGGCGCAGAAAAGCGTCGATGACATCCTTCAGATTGCACAGCTTGGGCTGTCCATCCACGATGGCGACCATGTTGATGCCGAAGCTGTCCTGCATCTGGGTCGCTTTGTACAGCTTGTTCAGGATCACGTCGGCGTTCTCACCGCGCTTCAGCTCGATCACGGCGCGCATGCCGGACTTGTCCGACTCGTCGCGGATCTCGGATATGCCTTCCAGCGTCTTCTCGCGCACCATTTCGCCGATCTTCATCAGCAGGGTGGCCTTGTTCACCTGATACGGCAATTCGTCGATGATGATCGCCTGGCGGTCGCCCTTGCCGATATCCTCGAAGTGGGCGCGCGCGCGCATCACCACGCGGCCGCGCCCGGTGCGGTAGCCTTCCTTCACCCCGGCCAGCCCGTAGATGAAACCGGCCGTCGGGAAATCCGGGGCGGGCACCAATTCGATCAGCTGTTCGATATCCATGTCCGGTTCGCGCAACAGCGCCAGACAGGCATCCACCACCTCGCTCATGTTGTGCGGCGGAATGTTGGTCGCCATGCCCACCGCAATCCCGGAAGACCCGTTCACCAGCAGATTGGGGAAACGCGCCGGGAACACCAGCGGCTCATGCTCGGAACCGTCGTAGTTGGGGCCGAAATCCACCGTCTCCTTGTCCAGGTCTTCCAGCAACTGGTGGGCGATCCGCGCCATGCGGATTTCGGTGTAACGCATCGCCGCCGCGTTATCGCCGTCCACCGAGCCGAAGTTACCCTGCCCGTCCACCAGCGTGTAGCGCAGCGAAAAATCCTGCGCCATGCGCACGATGGTGTCGTACACCGCCGTGTCGCCGTGGGGGTGGTATTTACCGATCACATCGCCGACGATACGCGCCGATTTCTTATAGGCGCGGTTCCAGTCGTTGGAAAGCTCGCTCATCGCGAACAACACGCGGCGGTGCACCGGCTTCAGTCCGTCGCGCACATCCGGCAAGGCACGCCCCACGATCACGCTCATGGCGTAATCGAGGTAGGACTTGCGCATCTCTTCTTCCAGGCTGACCGGCAGGGTTTCTTTGGCGAATTGTTGTTCCATGTGCGACCTATAGAATGTGCCGAAGAGGCATTAAAACGAAGGCGGCATTCTAGCACAGCCTCCGGCGTCACCGACCATCCTCTCCCCCGCCAGTACGCAATGCGCCTGCATCCTCCTTCTCCTCAACACGAGCGTGTCATGATCGAACCGGTATGGCACATCAGCGTCCTTGCGCTACAATCCGAAGCACCCATCACAAAAACAGGACACCCCGTGAGCGACACCCGGGAAATAACCCAAGCCTTGCTCCAATTTCGCGACGAACGGGATTGGGCGCAGTTCCACAACCCCAAAGACCTGGCTCTGGCTTTGAGCATTGAGGCGGGCGAACTGCTGGAATCGTTTCTATGGAAATCCGCCGAACAGGCAAACCCGAACGAGATTCAGGAAGAACTGGCAGATGTCTTCGCCTACGCCTTTCTGCTGGCGGACGGCTACGACCTTGATGTGAAGCAGATTGTACTGGATAAAATCAAGAAAAACGCGCTGAAATATCCGGTAGAAAAAGCCCGGGGATGCGCAAAGAAATATACCGAGCTTTAGCGTGAAACTCGCGCAGCGATTGATTGAGTCCCTAAACTGCCGTGAATAATTTAGCGATAGCCACCGCTTCGATTCGATCGATTAACGTTATCGAGACGATTAACAACCTTGAATCCCGGTTTCAAGGAAAGCCACGGCTTCCCTCGCCTCGCGCGTCCGCCGGAACGGCGGCAGGCTCTGCCAGATGCGTTTGCCGTATTGTTTGGAAATCAGGCGCGGGTCGCAGATCATCAGCACGCCGCGGTCGTTCTCGTCGCGGATCAGCCGACCCGCGCCCTGTTTCAGGTTGATGATGGCGCGTGGCAACTGGAATTCCATGAAGGCATTGCGTCCCTGCCGGTTCAACTCGGCGATGCGTGCCGCCAGCACCGGATCATCCGGCGGCGCGAACGGCAGCTTGTCGATGATGACCAGCGACAACGCCTCGCCGCGCACATCCACTCCTTCCCAGAACGACTGACTGCCGAGCAGCACCGCGTTGCCATGCGCGCGGAAGCGCGCGAGCAATTCGTTGCGCGAACCTTCGCCCTGGATCATCAGCGGATACTTCAGGTTCTTGCGGTCGAATTCCGCCTGCAATATCTCGTAGGCACGCTGCATCGCACGCAGGCTGGTGAACAGCAGGAACGCCCTGCCCCTGCTCGCCTCGATGAGCGGCAACGCCGCCTGCACCACCGCATCGGTATAGCCCTCGCTGTTCGGCTCGGGCAGCCCGTTCGGCACATACAGCAGCGCCTGTTCCGGGTAGTTGAACGGGCTGTCCCAGCACGCGGTGCGCGCTTCCATCAGCCCCATCTCGGCCTGATAGTGCGTGAAGTTCTGCTTCACCGCCAGCGTCGCCGAGGTGAATATCCACGCGCGCGGATGACCGCTGAGCTGCCTGGCAAAGATGTCGGCAATGGACAACGGCGTGGTATTGAGTTGCAGAGAATGATGGAAGACTTCCAGCCAGCGCACCGTCTCCGGCACATCGCCGTCCTGCCAGTGTTTCAATTGGCCCGCCATCTCCTGTGCCCGCAGCCAGCAGTTCTCCAACCCTTCGCTGCGCTCCGCCTGTTTCTCCAGCAGGCCGGAAAGTTTGGACAATTTCTCCCCCAGCCTCTTCAGCGCGGGCGCGAAATCCTTGACATTCTCCGCCGCCTCCGCCGCCATGCGGCCTTCGCGCTTGAAGGCCAGGCGCAGGTCGCGCGCCGCTTTTTCCAGTTCATCGCACGCCACCGGCAGCGCCGCGAAATCCTTGGCCGAAGTCAGCGCCCCGACCCGCGTATCGGTCGCCAAATCAAGCAACTGGGAAGTGGAAAGGCTTTTCCCAAAAAACAGGCTCGCGGTCTCCGGCAGTTGGTGCGCCTCGTCGAAGATCACCGTGTTGCACGCCGGCAGCAGTTCGGCCACCCCCTCATCGCGCAGCATCACATCGGCGAAGAACAGGTGGTGGTTCACCACGATCACGTCTGCCTCCATCGCTTCCTTGCGTGCCTTGAGCACGAAGCATTCATCGTGGTTCGGGCATTCCTGCCCGAGGCAGTTGTCGCGTGTCGAGGTCACATGCATCCAGATCGGCGCGTTTTCCGGCACATCCGCCAGCCCGCTCCGGTCGCCGCTCTGCGTGACTTTGGCGTAGTTCACGATCTTCGCCAGATGCTTCACATCCTCGCGCGTCTTGAACAAACCGTTCGATTGCGCCAGCTCCAGATGGTAGTGACACACATAATTCGAGCGCCCCTTGAGCAAGGCCACCGAGACCGGCGCCTTCAGCGCATCGCGCACCATCGGCAAGTCTTTTTGAAAGAGCTGGTCCTGCAGGTTCTTGGTGCCGGTCGAGACCACCACCTTGCCCCCCGCCAACAACGCAGGCACCAGATAGGCAAAAGTCTTGCCCGTGCCAGTGCCCGCCTCCACCACCAGGATCGCGTTGTCGCGAATCGCCTCGGCCACCGCGATTGCCATCTCGCGCTGCTGCGTGCGCGGACGGAACGAGGTGACCTCGGCGGCAAGCGGGCTTTGTTCGGAAAAGAAACGTTCGACTGCGGAGGTCACAAGGATAATCTGGTTATTGATGGGGGACGGCGCTATAGTGCGCCGGCGATTTTACGCGAGACGTTGCGGATGGCGAAAAAAGATTACCCCTTGTCCAAAGTGTATCGCCTGCTCGAACCGGGGCCGGTGGTGCTGGTGACGACCGCTTCAGTGACCATCAGACTGCCGTCAAAAATGGCGTAGCCGAGAAATGAAAAACATAAAAGTGGCGCAGTTGGACCACATTCCAAGCGGGGTGTGGGTGCTGGGTTTCGTCAGCCTGCTGATGGATGTCTCGTCGGAGATGATCCATAGCCTGCTGCCTCTGTTCATGGTGACGGTGCTGGGCGCGAGTGCGCTGACGGTAGGCGTGATCGAGGGCATCGCGGAATCAACGGCGCTGTTGGTGAAAGTGTTCTCCGGCGCGTTGAGCGATTACCTGGGCAAGCGCAAAGGATTGGCGGTGTTCGGTTATGCCCTGGGCGCGTTGACCAAGCCGATGTTCGCGCTGGCTTCCGGCATAGGCATGGTGCTGACGGCGCGCTTCCTCGACCGCATCGGCAAGGGCATACGCGGCGCACCGCGCGACGCCCTGCTGGCCGACATCACGCCGCCTGCGATTCGTGGTGCAGCCTTTGGTCTGCGTCAGTCATTGGATACGGTGGGCGCGTTTCTCGGCCCGTTGCTCGGGGTTGGGCTGATGCTGTTATGGGCCAACGATTTCCGCGCGGTATTCTGGGTGGCGCTGATTCCGGGCTTGCTGGCGGTGGGGCTGTTGCTTTTCGGCGTGCATGAACCCAAAAGGACGGAAGTGCATACACCCCTCAATCCGGTCAGTCGTGCGAATCTGCGCCGCCTGGATTCATCCTATTGGTGGGTGGTCGGCATCGGTGCGGTGTTTACGCTGGCACGCTTCAGCGAAGCATTTCTGGTATTGCGCGCCGCACAGGGCGGCATCGCCATTGCACTGGTACCGCTAGTGATGGTGGCGATGAATGTGATCTATGCCGCCTCGGCTTACCCCTTCGGCAAACTCTCCGACCGCATGAGCCACACCAAACTGTTGGGACTGGGGCTGGCGGTGTTGAGCGTTGCCGATCTGGTGCTGGCGACCGATGACCACTGGACCACGGTATTGCTCGGCGTCGGCCTGTGGGGCGTGCATATGGGAATCACCCAAGGCCTGCTGGCCCGCATGGTGGCCGACGTCACGCCCGCCGACTTGCGCGGTACAGGCTATGGCTTTTTCAACCTGATGAGCGGGATGGCGATGCTGGTTGCCAGCGTGCTGGCGGGATTGCTGTGGGATAAACTCGGCCCCGCTTTTACCTTCTATGCAGGGGCATCGTTCTGCGTGATCGCCGCGCTCGGCTTGCTGTGGCGGCCGACCGCGGGGGCAACGTGATGCGCCGAACCGATTACGTTGTCTTTTTCGGCGGTTCCGATTTCTCGCTGCGCTGCTTCCATTGCGCATAGCATTCCAAGCCGCAGAAATGCGCCACATAGTCTTCCGCCTCAAAAGTTTTGGCTTCGGACAACGGGACTTCCTTCAGGCAAATCTCGCACGCGATCGTCTGTGTGGCAGGAGCAGGTTTGGTTGTCATGGCGTATCTCCTTCTGTGGTGTTGAAGCAGTAACAGGCTATGCCTGTTCAGGACGGGCTGCAAGTCCCGGGGGCGGGTTTCAAACCGGCGTGTTGGAGAAACATCCTGGCGTTGTCGGGCTGAAGCCCGGCCCACACCCTACGGCGTTCTACATCGTGGCGTAGCGCTTCTTCGCCTCCACCACTTTCACCACATAGCCGCGTGTTTCTTTATAAGGCAGGCCACTGCGCAGCGCATCGAAGACTTCGTCCGGGCGCAGGGCGTTGATCTTGTCGAGGGCATCGTCCTGGCGCGCTCTGCCGCTCAACTTGCTGAATGCGCGGAACACGTTGGAGGGGCCGGTGTTATAAGCGGCGATGGCACAGTACTCGCGCGATACCGGATTGCGGATCTCGCGCAGTGGACTGTCATTCAGCAGCACGCCGAGATACGTCGCGCCCAATTCGATATTGTTGTTCGCGTCAAACAGGTATTCCTTGCTCGGCATCACGTCCTTGCCCTTGGCTTTGCGATAGGCTTCGCGCCCGCCGCTGGCGGGCACGAGCTGCATCATGCCGTAGGCCGGCGCCCCGGATACGGCATAGGGATTGAACGAACTTTCCGTTTTGATCACGGCATAGATCAGGCTGCGGCTGACTTGTGTTTTTTCCGAATGGGTGCGCACGGTGGCAGCGTATTGCACGGCACGCTTGTCGAGGTGGGCGTTGACCATGCGCATCTGGATGTACTGCACGTTCTTGCTGATCCCGTCAACATCGATGCTGCGATGCTGCAACCGGTTGGCCACCAGATAATCGGCATAACGCTCCACATCCTCGCGCCTTTTCAATACAGCGCCGTTCTCGTCCACCACCAGTTCCTGCAGATAGGGCTTTCCAGTGAGCGCGATCTCCTTGTCGGAGAACAGATCGACCGCGCCCGGATCATCCGGCGTCAGCAACGCGACCACGGCTGCATTGCGCAGTTTGTCGGCAACTTTTTCCTCTTCCAGGTGCTCGATCAGAATCGTGCCGGCATCGTAATCCACCACCACGCGGTTCTTGTAGCGCTCGGTGTATTTCACGTAGCGGGTCCGGCTGGGCAGAGTGCGCGCCTCTTTCTTGCCCCACTGTGCCCCGCTCTCCTTCTGCACATTGCCCATCAGGCGGTTGAAATCTGCTTTGGCTTTTTTCAGATCGGACAGGGCCCGTCGCGGGTTGTATTTGTAGGATTCGACCCGATGTTCAGCCATGCTGCGCAGGACTTGTTTGGGATCCTTGGCTGTGGCGACGTCGATCAACTGCCGGGTGGAACAGGCGGGGAGCGACAGCGTGAGCGCGGTCAGCGTCAGCAGCAATATCCGGTTGTTCATCGCGCCCCCTGTTTGGCAGATTCAACGATTCTCCAGCGCATCCCAGCGCGCCATCAATTGCAACAGCAGGTCTTCAATCTCGCTCGCTCGCTGTTGCAACGCTCTCGCATGGACCGGATTGTCGCGGAACAGCGCCGCCGCGCCAAGTGCCGCCGCGATCGCTTCCTGCTCGCGCTCCAGCGCCTCGATGTTGCGCGGAATCTCATCCAGCTCCTTTTGCTCCTTGAAACTGAGCTTGCTGGCGGCCTTGGGTTTTATCTCCGCCGGCTTGGCTGCGGCCTTGATCGGCGCCGGGGCTGCAACCCGATTCTTCGCTTCGAACTGCTTCACGCGCACCCAGTCCTCGTAACCGCCGACATATTCCATCAGCTTGCCATCGCCCTCGAAGGCGATCACCTGGGTCACCACATTGTCGAGAAAAGCGCGGTCGTGGCTGACCAGAAACAGGGTGCCGTCGTACCGCGCCAGCATTTCCTCCAGCAATTCCAGCGTCTCGATATCCAGATCGTTGGTCGGTTCGTCCAGCACCAGCACGTTGGAAGGACGGGTGAACAGACGAGCCAGCAGCAGGCGGTTGCGTTCGCCGCCGGAACAACTCTTCACCGGCGAACGCGCCCGCTCCGGCGCAAACAGAAAATCTCCGAGGTAACTGATGACATGCTTTTTCGCGCCGTCGATCTCGATGAAATCCGAGCCCTGGCTGATGGTGTCCGCCAGCGTGGCGTTGTCGTCGAGCTGCGCGCGCAACTGGTCGAAGTAAGCCACGCTCAATTTGGTGCCCAGCTTCACGGTTCCCGAGTCCGGGGCCAACTCCCCGAGGATGATCTTGAGCAGCGTGCTCTTGCCAGTGCCGTTGGGCCCGAGCAATCCGATCTTGTCGCCGCGCTGGATACGGCAGGAAAAATCGGCAATGATTTTTCGGTCGCCAAACGATTTGCTCACGTGCGTCAGTTCCGCCACCAGCTTGCCGGAGCGGTCGCCCGTATCCAGATTCATTTCCACCTTGCCGAGCTTCTCCCGCCGCGCCGCGCGCTCGCGCCGTAACTGCTCCAGTCGCAGCACGCGGCCTTCATTGCGCGTGCGCCTAGCCTTTACGCCATGGCGGATCCAAGCCTCTTCCTGCGCCAGCACCTTGTCAAACTTGGCGTTGACCACCGCCTCGTCCGCCAGCATGCGCTCCTTGATTTTCTGGTACGCCGCAAAATTTCCGGGGAAGCTCGCCAGCTTGCCGCGATCCAGTTCGACGATGCGCGTGGCGACGTTGTCGAGGAAACGCCGGTCGTGGGTGACCAGCAATACGCTGCCGCGAAAATCCCTGAGCAGGCCTTCCAGCCACTCGATGGAGGCGAAATCCAGATGGTTGGTCGGCTCGTCCAGGATCAGCACCTCCGGCTCCGCCACCAGCGCCTGCGCCAGTGCCACGCGCTTGCGCACCCCGCCGGACAGGGTGCCGATCAGGGCCTCCGGGTCCAGTTCCAGGCGCTGGATGGCCGTCTCGATACGCGCCTGAACCGCCCATCCGTTCTGGGCTTCCAGCGCGGTCTGCAAGGGTTGCATCTCCTCCAGCAACGTGTCGTAATCGGCACCCGGCTCGCCCAGCTGGTGCGATAAATGGTGGTAGGCGCTGATAATTTTCTGCAACTCGCCCAGACCCCGCGCCACTTCGTCGAACACGGTGGCCCCCGCATCCAGCACCGGTTCCTGACTGACGTAGCCGATGCGTGCCGTGGGTGCGCGCCACAGCAGCCCATCATCGAGACTGGCCTGCCCCGCGAGTACTTTCAGCAAACTTGACTTGCCGCCGCCGTTGCGCCCGATCAGGCCGACGCGCTCGCCCTCGTCGAGTTGAAAATCCACGTGATCGAGCAGCGCGACGTGACCAAAGGCGAGACTCGCCTTGTCCAGGGTGATATACGGCATTTAAAGGTTCTTTTCCTGCGGCAATGAAGATTGATAGATGAACGAGAAACCGCCCGCAAAGAATCCCATGCACAGGTAACCGAACGCGGTGGTGAACTTTTCCAGAAGCAGGTGCGCATTGTAATTTTCGACACTGGGCGCGAAGAAGTAGAACACGAACAGTGCGGCCGCCATCACGTTGCCGACCAGCACCAGCCGATGCCCGAACCGGTAACCGTTGCCGGTCGCCTTCCCCTGCGGCGGCAAATCGCCGCGAAAATGCCATACCAGATAAACCGCCAGGAACAACAGCAAAGCGCCAACCAGACGGCCGGGAATATCGCCTTCCGTCGTGACCACCACCAAGGTTTCAAGCAGCATGCGCCCGGCGGCCGCCACCCAGCCCATCGCGATCGTTTGCGGCATGAAGAACCACGCCGCAAAAACATTCATTCCCGGATATTTCATTCCTGACCTTTCAAGATTGATTGCTGCAAATCACTGATGATTTCGGCCGAATGTTTGGACGTCTCCACTTTCCGATACACCTTGGCGATCCTGCCCTGCGGGTCAATCAAAAAGGTGTAGCGTTTGGCAAACCTGAACACCCGCAAATCCGTCAACGCCCCGTAACGCTCTGCCACGGCGCCGGACACGTCCGCCAGCAGCGGAAACGGCAGGTGATATTTTGCAGAGAACCCGGCATGGCTCGCCCCGTCATCCACACTCACCCCGACCACCCGTGCGCCCAGTTTTTCAAGCCTGCTCAAATCATCGCGGAAAGCGCACGCCTCTTGCGTACAGCCCGGCGTGTCGTCTTTGGGATAGAAATAAAGCACCAGCCATTTTCCGGCGAAATCGCGCAACTGACGCGACTTGCCTTCCTGGTCCGGCAGATTGAAATCCGGCGCAGCCTCGCCCACTTGCGGCAACTCGCCTGCACGCGCCATCTGGCTCGCCAGCAAGACCGCTGCCGCGATCAGACCAAACAAGATCAACCATTTCAATTTCTGCTCCTTGCCAGTGACTGCGGGCGCGCGATTTTACGTTAGAATGCGCGCCCTTGCCCCGGTAGTTAAATGGATATAACAAGCCCCTCCTAAGGGCTAGTTACAGGTTCGATTCCCGTCCGGGGTACCAGTCAACCGACCGCCACGCGTGCCGCGCCGGCGTGCAATTTGCCGATCACCGCCGCCTGCGCGCAGCCTGCCGCATGAAAACACGCCAGCACCTCTGCGGCCGCTTCCGGTGCCACGGCGGCGAGCAGGCCGCCGCTGGTTTGCGGGTCGGCCAGCAGTTGGCGCTGCCATTCGGCCAGCCCCGGCGCAAAATCCACCTCGTGGCCGTAGCTCGCCAGATTGCGCGCAATCGCGCCGGCCACGATGCCCTGCCGCACCAGCGGCAACGCTTCGGACAACAGGGGCACCTGGTTGAAGTACACTTCTGCGCCCAATGCAGAACCGCGGCAAATCTCCAGCAAGTGGCCGAGCAGGCCGAAACCGGTCACATCGGTCAGCGCATGCACCGCCGGCATCGCGGCCAGTTGGCTGCCCACGCGGTTCAGTTGTGTCGTGGTGGCAATCATCTGGGCATAGCCAGCCTCGGACAGCAGCTCTTTTTTCATCGCCGCCGCCAGCACGCCGATGCCTAGGCCCTTGCCGAGGATCAGCACGTCACCGTCGCGCGCCGCATTGTTCTTCTTCACATGGTCTGGATGCACGATGCCGAGCGCGGCCAGACCGTAGATCGGTTCCGGCGCATCGATCGAATGCCCGCCCGCAATGGGGATTCCGGCATCGCGGCACACCGCTTCGCCGCCTTGCAGGATGCGGCGGATGGTGTCCGGCTGCAGCTTGTCGATGGGCATGCCAACGATGGCCAGCGCCATGATGGGCGTGCCGCCCATGGCATAGACGTCGGAGAGGGCGTTGGTGGCGGCGATGCGCCCGAAGTCGAACGGGTCGTCAACAATGGGCATGAAAAAATCGGTGGTGGCAATGACCGCCTGGTGGTCGTTGAGGCGATACACCGCCGCATCGTCGCTGGTTTCCGTTCCCACCAGCAAATCGGGAAAGGACAGCTTCTGCTTGGCTTCGCCCAGAATCTCCTGCAACAACGCCGGCGCGATTTTGCAGCCGCAACCGCCGCCGTGCGACAATCGTGTCAATTTCACTTCAGACATCTCCACTCCATTTCAAATATGCTTTTCAGAACCGCGAACCTATCACAGCTCGCCCAGTTTGATGAAATCATCGACGTGCGCACGCCCGCCGAATTTGCCGACGACCATATTCCCGGCGCGATCAATTGTCCGGTGCTGTCGAATGCAGAGCGCGTCACCGTGGGAACCTTATACACACAGGTTTCGCCGTTCGAGGCGCGCAAGGTCGGGGCGGCGCTGGTGGCGAAGAACATCGCCCACCACATTGAAACGCGTTTCCACGCCCAGCCAAAATCCTGGAAGCCGCTGGTCTATTGCTGGCGCGGCGGCCAGCGCAGCGGCGCGATGAGTATCATCCTCGCGCAGATCGGCTGGGCGGCGCACAAGCTGGAAGGCGGCTACAAAACCTGGCGGCGCGATGTGCTGGACAAACTGGAGAACTTGCCCGACCGTTTCAATTACCGCGTCATCTGCGGGGCGACCGGCTCCGGCAAGACGCGTCTGCTCGAGGCGCTGGCAGCCGAAGGCGCGCAGGTGCTCGATCTGGAAGGGCTGGCGCGCCATCGCGGTTCGGTGCTGGGTGGGATACCGCTGCAGGACCAGCCTTCGCCCCGCTGGTTCGACACCACGCTGGTGCAGACGCTGCAGGGATTCGATCCGGCGCAGCCGGTATTCGTCGAAGCCGAAAGCAACAAGATCGGGCGCATCGCCCTGCCGCTTGCGCTGGTGAATGCGACGCATGGCGGAGAATGCCTATTGCTGGACACCGCACGCGAGGCGCGCATCGCGCTGTTGCTGGAAGACTACCGTCATTTCACCGAGGCACCCGACACCCTGATCGAACGCCTGCAACCGTTGCGGCCATTTCACGGGGCAAAGAAGATGGCGCACTGGGAACACCTGATAAACGGCGGAGACTTTGCGGCGCTGGTGGCGGAACTGCTGGCATTGCATTACGACCCGACATACCTCCGCTCGCTGGGCCAGCACTTCAGCGGACTGCAACGGGCGCAACTGATCTCGCTGCAGGATACCTCGGCGGAGGCGATGCGCGGGATCGCGCGCGAACTCCTCGCCTCGCTTCAGAAAGACAGCGGCACCCGCGGCGCCAGCGCGCACAGCAATTCGTAGCTGAGGGTACCGGCCGCACGTGCGACCTCATCCACCGCCATTCCTTCGCCCCACAGCACCACACGGCTGCCGATCTTTGCGGCGGGAACATCGCTCAAGTCCACCGCCAGCATATCCATCGAGACGCGCCCCAGAAGGCGTGTGCGCTGTCCCTCCACCAGGATAGGCGTGCCGGTGGGTGCATGGCGCGGATAGCCGTCAGCATAGCCGCAGGCCACAGTGCCGATGCGCATGGGACGGTCGGCGCGGAAGGTCGCGCCGTAACCGACCGCATCCCCTGCCTTCAGCTGCCGGATCGAGATGATCGCGCTGCTCAAGGTCATGACGGGGCGCAAGCCGAGCGTTTCGGCGGCAACATCGGCAAAGGGCGAACTGCCGTAAAGCATGATGCCGGGGCGCACCCAGTCGCCGTGCGTGGCGGGATAGCGCAGCAGTGCAGCGGAGTTGGCCAGCGAACAAGGCAAGCGCTGCGCGCCCGCCACTTGCCTGAACACCTCGTGCTGAGGTTCGACACCCGCCGCTTCGTCCGCCTGCGCAAAGTGGGTCATCAAGGTCACATCGCGCACTGCCCGATGGGCTTTCACTTTTTCCAGAACAGCGGGGAATTCTGCCGAGGCAAAGCCCAGCCGATTCATGCCGCTGTTGAGTTTGAGCCAGACCGACAGGCCGTTGCGACGTGGATAGGCTTCCAGCCAATCCAGTTGACTCTGGTTGTGGATGACACTGGTCAATTCGTATTCGGCCAGAAGCGGCAATTCGTCACGCGAAAAAAAGCCTTCCAGCAGCAAAATGGGCTGGCGAAAACCCGCTTCGCGCAATTGCAACGCATCGCGCACATCGAGCAAGGCAAACCCGTCGGCATCGCGCAGCGCATCCGCCGCCTGCAACAGGCCGTGACCATAACCGTTCGCCTTGACGACCGCCATCACGCGCGCCGAAGTGGCACGGCGCGCCATATGCAGATTGTGCTGAAGCGCGGCCAGGTCGATGCGGGCATGGATGGGGCGGGACATGGCGACTTGAAAGGGTGTATTAACGTGCCGCGAATGATAGCAGCCATGACAGTGCGTTGCGTAACATTTGGGGGAGGAATGACTCTTGCATCGCACCGAAAATCGGCCTGCAGACCGTATTTCGACCGGGCAAGGGATGGGTGATTTTTGTCGGACTGAAGTCCGATCCACAGGATAGACAGACGCCACCCCCGGCGCGTCTTGAAAAGTGTGTGCAGAATCGAGAATTTAACCAACGCACTCAATGTTTCATGATATAAAACGCCGTCATTTCAACCCTACCCAAACGTGAAACGCGGCTTCCACATCATCCTCACGGCACAGTTCTTTTGGCTACGGCCGGACGATGAAACTGTCCTTAACGCGTCGAGCGCATTAGCCTCCGCCGAAAGAAAATGAAGCGCGGTTTCTACATCATTCTCACGGCACAGTTCTTTTGGCTACGGCCGGACGATGAAACTGTCCTTAACGCGTCGAGCGCATTAGCCTCCGCCGAAAGAAAATGAAGCGCGGTTTCTACATCATCCTCACGGCACAGTTCTTTTCCGCGCTCGCCGACAATGCGCTGCTGTTTGCCGCGATTGCGCTCCTCAAACAAGTTCATGCCCCAAGCTGGCACACGCCGGTGCTGCAGCAGGCGTTCATCGTGTCGTTCATCCTGCTCGCGCCTTTCGTTGGCGCATTCGCCGATTCACTGCCCAAGGGGCGCGTGATGCTGATCAGCAACGCGATCAAGATGGCCGGTTGTCTGGCTATGCTGGTCGGGATAAATCCCCTCCTCGCCTACGGCCTGGCGGGGTTCGGCGCGGCGGCCTATTCGCCCGCAAAATACGGCATCCTCACCGAGTATCTGCCGCACGACAGGCTGGTGTGGGCAAATAGCTGGATGGAAGGGCTGACGGTCGCCGCGATTATTCTGGGCGCCGTAATCGGCGGCATGCTGGTCACCCCGAGTACCGCCCATGTCCTCATGCACGCACTGCACGTTCCCGCGCAGGTAACCCCGCCGGAACTGGCCATCTTCATCATTTTCCTGATCTACCTGCTGGCGGCGCTATTTAACCTCTATATCCCGCTGGTGCCGATTGAGCACAAACCCCTGTCGCGCAGCCCGCTGTTCCTGCTCAAGGATTTCTGGCACTGCTTCACGCTGTTATGGAAAGATCCGCTGGGACAGGTTTCGCTGGCGGTAACCACGCTATTCTGGGGGGCCGGTGCGACCTTGCGCCTGCTGGTGCTGGCCTGGGCAGGTGTCGCCCTGCATTACAACATCGGCGAAGCCGCCAAACTCACGGCATGGGTCGCGGTCGGCATCGCCATCGGCTCGATTCTGGCCGCGCGTTTCGTGCAGCTGAACCATGCCGTGAAAGTAATCCCGGTCGGCATCGGCATGGGCATACTGGTGCTGGCGATGATCCTGGTCAAAAGCCCGTTGGTCGCGATTCTGCTGCTCATCGGCATCGGCATCATGGCCGGCTTCTTTGTGGTGCCGATGAACGCCCTGTTGCAGCATCGCGGCCACCTGCTGATGGGTGCAGGACGCTCCATTGCCGTGCAGAACTTCAACGAGAACATCAGCATCTTTTTGATGCTTGCCTTGTACGCGCTGATGGACAAACTGGACTGGTCGATCTACCTCATCATATTCATCTTCGGCATGCTGCTGATCAGCATCATGTCCTTGTTGTACCGCAAACACGGGCATGATCAGGACGCAGGGAATCTGTGATGCGACCGCTCATCGGTCAGCGCCGGTCTAACCACCGGCGCATTCTGAATCACTTGCAACCATGACCCCACTCAAACTGCACTGGCAGATCCTCATCGCCCTGCTGCTGGCCGCACTCGCCGGCTCGCTGGCGGGTACCGACGCGACGCTGTTCGGCGTGCGCTGGTACGCGGTGTTCGATTTCATCGGCACGCTGTTCCTCAATGCCTTGAAGATGCTGATCGTGCCGCTGGTGGTTTCTTCCATCATCGTCGGCATCGCGGGCATCGGCGGGGGCGGCGCGTTCGGGCGGCTGGGCGCAAAAACGCTGACCTATTACGCGACCACCATCCTGTTCGCCATCCTGATCGGCCTCGCCATCGTCAACATGACCGCACCCGGCATCATCGACGGCCAACCGGCGAAGGAACGACTCGGCATGGCGCAGGTGAGCGAGGAAACGGTCGCCAGCATGGAAGGCAAAGGTGCGGGCGATCTGGTCGGCATCTTTCTGCGCATGGTGCCGACCAACCTCGTGTCGGCGGCGGCGGACGGGCAGATGCTGGGGCTGATCTTCTTCAGCCTGCTGTTCGGCTTCTTCATGACCAGGATCGAGGAGTCCTACGCCGAGAGTCAGTACAAGTTCTGGAACGGGCTGTTCCAGGTGATGATGAAGATCACCGACTGGGTGATGAAGTTCGCGCCCATCGGCGTGTTCGGCTTGGTAGCGAAAGTGGTGGCGAGCACCGGCTTCGCCGCCATCGTGCCGCTGGCCTGGTTCTTCTTCAGCGTGCTGGCCGGGCTGGCCGTGCATTCCCTGCTGGTGTTGCCCGCCATGCTGTATTTCGTGGGCGGCGTGAACCCATTGCGCCATTACCGCGCCATGGCCCCCGCCCTGCTCACCGCTTTCTCCACCAGCTCCTCCGCCGCCACGCTGCCGCTGACCATGGAATGCGTGGAAAAGAACGCGGGCGTATCCAACCGCACCAGCAGCTTCGTGCTGCCACTGGGCGCGACGGTGAACATGGACGGCACGGCGCTGTATGAATGCGTGGCGGCGATGTTCATCGCGCAGGCTTACGGCATAGAGCTGGGCTTCGTGCAGCAGTTCACCATCGTGCTGCTGGCGCTGGTCACCTCCATCGGCGTGGCGGCCATCCCCTCCGCCAGCCTGGTCGCCATCGCCATCATCCTCGCTGCCATCGGCCTGCCGCTGGAGGCCATCGGTCTCATCCTGGCGGTGGATCGCGTGCTGGATATGTGCCGCACTGCGGTGAATGTCTTCAGCGATTCCTGCGGGGCGGTTATCATCGCGCGTCTGGATGGCGAGGAGAACGTGTTGCCCGACACGACTCCGTCCGCAGCCAAAGGTTAATAATCAGCAAGTTGTTCTATTCAGGAGTCTCCGTTGAGCGTCAATTACGATGAGTCGTCATTCAAGGTGCTGCGCGGCCTGGACCCCGTGCGCCAGCGCCCCGGCATGTACACCACGCTGGACAATCCCAACCACATCATCGCCGAGGTGGTGGACAACGCCTGCGACGAGGCTTTGGCGGGCTATGCCAAGAACATCTTCGTCACCGCGCACATCGACGGTTCGGTGTCGGTACAGGACGACGGGCGCGGCATCCCGGTGGGCATCCACCCGGAAGAGCAGAAGTCCGTGGTCGAGGTCGCCTACACCGTGCTGCACTCGGGCGGCAAGTTCGACAAGGAAGCGGGTGGCGCCTACCAGTTCTCCGGCGGTTTGCATGGCGTGGGCGTGGCGGTCACCAATGCGTTGTCCACCGCGCTCGAGGTCACCGTGTTCCGCGACGGCGGCGAACACTTCCTGCGTTTCGAGCACGGCGCCGCCAGACAGCCACTGCAGCGCATCGCCGAATGTCCCAAGCGCAAGACCGGTACCACCGTGCGCGCCTGGCCGGACACGAAATACTTCGACGCGCCCAACGTCAACCTCGTGCAACTGGAACGCGCGCTGCGCTCCAAGGCGGTGTTGCTGCCGGGCGTGACCGTCACGCTGCTGATCGAGAAGACCGGCGAGCGCAAGGAATGGAACTACCCGGACGGTCTGCGCGGTTACCTGACCCAGGCGCTGGATGCGCAGGAAGACGGCGGCACATTGATCGCGCCGATCTTCTCCGGCGAACGCTACGTCGGCAAGCACGATGACAACTATGCCGAGGGCGAAGGCGCGGCCTGGGCGCTGGCCTGGACCGAGGAAGGCGCGATCACGCGCGAGTCCTATGTGAACCTGATCCCCACCTGGAACGGCGGCACGCACGATTCCGGCCTGCGCGACGCGATGTTCAACGCGGTGAAGGGTTTCATCGAACTGCACGGCATGCTGCCCAAGGGCGTGAAGCTGACTTCGGACGACGTCGCCAACCGCGCCAGCTTCGTGCTGTCGACCAAAGTGCTCGACCCTTCTTTCCAGGGGCAGACCAAGGACAGGCTGGTGTCGCGCACCGCGCTCAAACTGGTCTCGTCGATGATCAACGACCCGCTGCTGCTGTGGCTGAACGAGCATGTCGATTACGGCAAGCGCATCGCCGAGGTGGTGATCAAGCAGGCGCAGAGCCGCATGAAGTCGGCGCAAAAGGTGGAGAAGAAGAAAGGTTCCTCGGTTGCCGTGCTGCCGGGCAAGCTGACCGACGCGGCGGATTTCAATCCCGAGCGCAACGAACTGTTCCTGGTCGAGGGCGATTCCGCCGGTGGCTCGGCCAAGCAGGGGCGCAGCAAGGAGTTCCAGGCCATCCTGCCGCTGCGCGGCAAGGTGCTCAACACTTTTGAAGTGGACAGGAATCGCCTGTTCGCCAATGCCGAGGTGCACGACATCGCGGTGGCCATCGGCGTCGATCCGCACGATCTGACCGACAACGTCGATCTGTCCGGCCTGCGTTACAAAGGCATCTACATCATGGCCGACGCGGACGTGGATGGTTCACACATCGCCACACTGCTGCTGACGCTGTTCTTCCGCCACTTCCCGCGCCTGGTCGCCGACGGCCACATCTTCCTCGCGCAGCCGCCGCTGTTCCGCGTCGACGTACCCGCGCAGGGCAAGAAGCCGATGCGCAAGATCTACGCATTGAACGAGGATGAACTGACTTCCATCGAAGACCGTTTGCGCAAGGACAAGGTGCGCGAAGGCGCATGGTCGATCTCGCGCTTCAAAGGTCTGGGCGAGATGAATCCGGAACAGTTGTGGGACACCACGATGAATCCGGACACACGACGCGCGCTGTGCGTGGCGCTGGATGCATCGTCCAAAGACGACACGCATCGCGTCATGAACATGCTGATGGGTAAACAGGAGTCCGGCGCGCGACGCGCCTGGCTGGAATATCACGGTAACGAGGTAACAGGCGATGTCTGATCTGCCACAACTATTCGAAGAAGAAGAAAACACACCGCCCGAAGACGTGGCTGCAGAAACCACTGCCGCAGGCGACGGCGGCAACAACGCACGCCAGTTCGCGCCGCTGCCCCCGCCGCCGGATGGCGACTCGGTGCCGCTGGCGCAATACGCCGAGCGCGCCTATCTGGAATACGCGGTGTCGGTGGTCAAGGGCCGTGCCCTGCCCGACGTGTGCGACGGCCAGAAGCCGGTGCAGCGCCGCATCCTGTATGCGATGCGCGAGATGGGGCTGGTGCACAACAGCAAGCATGTAAAGTCCGCGCGCGTGGTGGGCGAGGTGCTGGGCAAGTTCCACCCGCACGGCGACTCGTCCGCCTATGAAGCGATGGTGCGCCTGGCGCAGAACTTCTCCATGCGTTATCCGCTGGTGGACGGTCAGGGCAACTTCGGTTCGCGCGACGGCGACAACGCCGCCGCGATGCGCTACACCGAAGCGCGCCTGACGCCGATCGCCGAGCTGCTGCTGGCCGAGCTGGACATGGGCACGGTGGACAGGCAGCCGAACTACGACGGCCACTTCGACGAGCCGGCCATGTTGCCGGCGCGTCTGCCCATGGTGCTGCTCAACGGCGCCTCCGGCATCGCGGTCGGCATGGCGACCGAGATCCCCTCGCACAACCTGCGCGAGATCGGTGCTGCCGCCGCCATCTGCGTGCGCGATCCGAAATGTTCCGATGAGGAATTGCTGACCCCGATCACCGGTCCCGACCTGCCCAGCGGCGGTCAGATCATCTCCTCGCCGCGCGAGATTGCCGAGTGTTACCGCACGGGTCGCGGCTCGCTCAAGATGCGCGCGCGCTGGAAGGTAGAAGAACTGGCGCGCGGCCAGTGGCGCGTGGCGGTGTACGAACTGCCGCACGGCACCTCGGCCAAGAAGATCATGGAAGAGATCGAGGAGCTGACCAATCCCAAGGTGCGCGCCAACAAGAAGGCGCTCACGCAGGAACAGGTGCAGAACAAGCAACTGCTGCTGTCGGTGCTGGACAGGGTGACCGACGAATCAGACAAGGACCAGGCCGTGCGGCTGGTGTTCGAACCCAAGTCCAGCCGTCAGTCGGTGGACGAGCTGATGACCATCCTGCTGGCGCACACCAGTCTGGAAAGTTCGCTGCAACTGAACATGGTGATGATCAGTCTGGATGGCCGTCCGCGCCAGAAGCCGATGACCGAGGTGTTGCGCGAGTGGGCGACCTTCCGCATCACCACCGTGCGCCGCCGTTGCGAACACCGTCTGGCACAGGTCAACGACCGTATCCACATCCTCGACGGGCGCATGATCGTGTACCTGAATCTGGACGAAGTGATCGCGCTGATCCGCGAATCGGACGAGCCAAAACCGGCGCTGATCGCACGCTTCGACCTGTCCGACCGTCAGGCCGAGGACATCCTCGAGATCCGTCTGCGTCAATTGGCGAAGATGGAAGGCATCAAGATCGAACGCGAGCTGAAACAGCTCAAGGAAGAAGGCGATGAGCTGGGCAAGCTACTCGGTTCCGACAGCATGATGCGTCGCCGCGTGGCCAAAGAGATTGACGCAGACATCAAGACCTACGGCGACGAGCGTCGCACCTTGATCGAACAGGCCGAACGCGTGGTGCTGACCGCGCAGGTGGTGGACGAACCGGTGACGGTACTGATCTCGAAAAAACACTGGGGTCGCACGCGTCAGGGCCACGGTCTCGATCTGACCGGCATCTCGTTCAAGGATGGCGACGGCCTGTTGGGCGCATTCGAATGCCGCACCACCGACCATTGCATCGTGATCTGCAGCAACGGCCGCGTGTGTAGCATCCCCGTGCATCTGCTGCCCGGCGGGCGCGGCGACGGCGTGCCATTGGCCACGCTGATCGAGGTGGCCACCGGCGCGAAGATCGTGCACGTGATCTGCGGCAACGCGGAGCAACACGTGATGCTGGCGACTGCTGCCGGTTACGGTTTTACCTGCACCCTTGGCAACATGGTGGGCCGCAACAAGGCGGGCAAACAGTTCATCAGCGTGGAAGGCGAAGCGATCCTCGCACCCGCATTGTTCACGCCCAGCGACAACGCGCTGGTGGTGGCCGCTTGCAAATCAGGCCGTCTGCTCGCTTTCCTGCTGGCCGAGATGAAGCAGCTCGCGGGCGGCGGCAAGGGCGTGGTGGTGATTGGCATGGCGGACGGCGACGAATTGGCGGCCGTGACCGTGACCAGCCAGCCCAAGGTCACCGTGATCACTTCCAACGGCAGCAAGGAACAGAGCATGTCGCTCAACGACAAGGACTTGCAGAGCCACTTCGGCAAACGCGCACGCATGGGCAAGGCGCTGGCGCTGAAGGGCAAGGCGGTCGTAGTCGGCCTGCAATCGTAAGTCACGCGTGTTGCGGGTGTCGCCACAGTGGCACCCGCACGCATCTGCGCTAGAATCGCGCCCTTTTTTCTGCAAGGCAAAACGCAATCATGTGGTTCAAGAATCTGATCCTCTATCGTCTCAATCAGTGGGATGTCACGCCCGAACAGCTTAAGGAAAAGTTCTCCGCGCACGCACTGCAGCCCTGCTCCGGTTTGGAGATGCAACGCACGGGCTGGATACCGCCCAAGGAAGGCGAAGCAGCTTTCGTGCACACACTGGGCAAGCAGCTGTTGATCTGCCTCGGCGCGGAGAAGAAGCTGTTGCCCGCTTCGGTCATCAACACCATCTGCAAGGCACGCGCGCTGGAGATGGAAGAACAGCAGGGCTACAAGCCCGGCCGCAAACAGATGAAGCAACTCAAGGAAGCGGTCACCGACGAACTGCTGCCGCGCGCCTTCGCCGTGCGCCGCCGCACCTGCGCCTGGATAGATACGGCCGCCGGCCTGCTGGTGCTGGATGCGGCCAATCTCGCCAAGGCGGATGAACTGGTCGAACTGCTCGTCAAGTCGGTGGACGGCATCGCCTTCACGCCGCTCAAGACCGAGGTCTCGCCCAGCCGCGCGATGACCGCCTGGCTGGCCGGAGAGGATTTGCCCTCGGTGTTCACCGTCGACCGCGATTGCGAACTGCGCGCCGCAGGCGAAGAGAACGCCACCGTGCGTTATGTGCGCCACACGCTGGAGGCAGAAGAGATTGCCAGACACATCAGCGGCGGCAAGGAAGTGACCAAACTGGCGATGACCTGGTACGACCGCATCTCCTTCGTGCTGCACGAGAACGGACAGATCAAACGCCTGCAGGCACTCGACCTGCTCAAGGAGCAATCCGACAGCGATGCACAGGACGACGCCTTCGATGCCGACTTCGCCTTGATGACCGGCGAGCTGAAGAAGATGCTGCCCGCCTTCGTCGAAGCACTGGGCGGGGAAAGCACGGCAGCGGCCGAACCGCACTACCGGCGCTCTACCCTCATCCCTATTGACCCCGAATAGGGTAACGGTTAGGGTCCGCCGCATGTTCTCCGTCCAACGTTTTCGCTCTGCCTGCCGCGTCATCCCCCTGTGTGCGCTGGTGCTGCTCCTGCTTGCAGCGGCGCCGGCCTGGGCAGCGCAGCCGGTGCTGCGCGTGCTGGCCTGGCCGGGGTATGCGGAGCCGGAAGTGGTGCGCAGTTTCGCGCTTGAGCACCGGGTGAAGGTCGAGCTGACCGTCGTCACGTCAGACGTGACCTTGTGGGAGAAGGTCAGCGCGCACGACTACGACGTGTTCGCCGCCAACACCGCCGAACTGCAGCGCTACATCGTCGCCGGTCTGGTCCAGGCGCTGCACCCGGAGCAGATCCCGAACACGCGCAACCAGCTCGCCCGCTTCCGCGACCTTGCCGCCATCCCCGGCCTGATGCGAGGCGACGATGCCTACGCCATCCCCTACACCTATTCGCAGATGGGTTTGATCTATGACCGCAAGCAGTTCCGCACGCCTCCCGACTCCATAAACGCGCTGTGGGACGAACGCTATCGCGGCAAGGTCATCGCCTACGACGGCGGCACGCACAATTTCTCGCTGGCCGCACAATCGCTGCGGCTCGCCACCCCCTTCCGTATCGCGCCCAGTGACCTCCCACGCGCCGCCGAACGCCTGATCGCCTTGCGGCGCAATGTGCTCGGCTTCTACAACCAGCCGGAAGAATCGGTTAGTCTGTTCATGCGTCACGGCGCCGCGCTGATGTTCGCCAACTACGGCATGCAGCAGGTGCGGCTGCTCAGGCAGGCGGGCGCCGATATCGGTTACGTGCTGCCACGGGAAAGGGCACTGGCCTGGCTGGATTGCTGGAGCATTACGCGCGATGCGCGCGACCCGGCGCTGGCGCATGCCTGGATCGACCATCTGCTCGACCCGCAGGCCAGCCGTTATCTGGTCGAGCGGCAGGGGCTGTCCAACACCCTGGAAGATGACCGCAACGACCGGGCCAACAACACCCCCTTGTGGCTGCAACCGCCCGAGGACACCGAGCGGCGCGAAAGGCTGTGGGAACGGATCCGCTCCGGCGACCGCCTGTCACGGGTACTGGCGCCATGAGATTCCCCATCGCCTGGCAGCTCGGTCTGGTGCTGGTCATGGTCGGCCTGCTGGGCACCGGCCTGACCGGATACTTTGCCTATCAGGCCAGTCGCAGCCAACTCCTGCAATCGTCAGAAGAACGTCTGCTGACTGCGACCCAGGTATTGATGCGACAGGTGACGGTCGCCCTGCGTGACGTAAAAGCGGATGCCCGGCTGATGGCACAACATCCGCAGGCAGCACGCATCCTGCAACGCGGCATCCCCGGTTTTCAGGCATTCAGCGAAGAAAACGTCGCCAAGCTATTCGAGGGCTTGATGGCGGTGCATCCGCAATATTTCCAGATCCGCCTGATCGAGGCCGACCATCATGGCATGGAACGCATCCGCGTCGACCGCGCCAAGGATGGCCTGCTACACATCCGCGGTGACGACCTGCAGGAGAAGGGCCACTACCCCTATGTGTTCGAGACACTCTCTCTACCGCCCGGCAGCGTCCATGTCTCGCGCGCCACGATCAACCGCGAGACGGGTGCACACGCGGGCGAGGGCCGGCCCGCCCTGCAGGTCGCCGCACCCATCCATGATGCGCGGCAGCGCGCCATCGGCCTGATCGTGATCAACGTGGACCTGCAAGGCCTGTTCGCGCAACTGGCCGCCGACCTGCCACCCGCGGTGTATCTGTATCTGGCAAACGGCAGGGGCGACTACCTGATCCATCCAAATCCCTCGCGCAGTTTCGCGTTCGAACGGGGGCAGCGCGCGCGCGCGCAGGATGAGTTCCCCGCCTTGGCGGGCTTGCTGAACAACGGCAGCAGGAATACAGCAGTGCATCTCGTCACGGCCAACCGTCCGTCCGATGCCAAACCGCTGATCGCCGCCTTCGTCTCCAGAGCCATTCCGGGCATGGAAGAAAACGACCTGTTCTTCCTCGGTCTGTCACAACCGTTGGCGAGTGTCTTAACAGAAAGCAGACAGCTCGCCTCGATCATGCTGGGTATCGTGTTGAGCTTCAGCGCGCTGACGATTTTGCTTGCCATCTTTCTGGCGCGCCACTTCAATCGCCCCCTGTATCGCATCGTGGCAGAGATCAGACGCTTTTCGGAGGAGGGTAAAATCGGTGAACTGCCCGTGGCAAGAAAGGATGAGATTGGCGATCTGGCGCTCAGCATCCTGCAGATGGAGCAACAGATCCAGCAGCAGATCGAATACCTGCAGGTGCAGCAGGAGAAGCTCAACCATCTAGCCAGCCACGACAGCCTGACCAGCCTGCCCAACCGGCGCATGTTCCTCGACCGGCTGGAGCATGCGCTGGCGCGTGCCAAACGACAGAACGAGCAATTGCTGTTGCTGTACATCGATCTGGACGATTTCAAGGTCATCAACGACACGCACGGACACGGAGCAGGCGATGCGGTATTGCAGGCCGTTGCGCAACGCCTGCGCAGCCTGCTGCGCGAATCCGACACCGCCGCGCGCCTCGGCGGCGACGAGTTCGTCGTCCTGTTCGAAGGGACATGGGACGACATGCAGATCGAACAGATGATACACAAGGTGCAGAGCGCCCTGGCGGCGCCCATCCCCTACCTGGATATCGAACTGCACTCCGGCGGCAGCATCGGCTACAGCCGCTTTCCGCAGGATGGCAGCACTTCATCGACCCTGATCGCGGCAGCCGATCAGGCGATGTATGACTGCAAAACGAAGGATCGTTAAACTTGACCGTGGTATCCAGGCGGGAGAACGCTTCTGCAAGATCCGTTCCATCAGCCATTCCGCCTTGATGATCTGATCGACTCTAGTGTAGTGCTGCACTCTTAACGATACTTATTGCGAACCTTTGTGGGTCGGACTTCAGTCCGACATGTCGGGTTAAAACCCGACCCACAAGGGCTTCCCGCACCTTGGCATAAGTTCCAGATAGCGTGCAACACTACACTAGCCGGCAGTGATCAGACTCGGCTCTTCAAACAGTGATTTGATGATCACCTTGCGTACCTCCGGGCAATCCGGAATCTGAAACAGCACCGGGGTAAAAATTTCTTCGAATATCCCGCGCAGACTGCGGGCACCGACCTTGTACTCGGGCGCCAGTTCGGCAATCTGCTGAAAAGCCGCATGCTCGATCTCCAGCTCGACCCCCTCGTCCTTGAGTCTCTCGCGGAACTGGTTGTAGATCGAATTGCGCGGCTCCACCATGATCTTCACCAACAACTCCTTGGGCAGGTTCTGCAGACTTGCCACGATGGGCAAACGCCCGGCAAATTCAGGAATCAGCCCGTATGTGAACAGGTCAGTGGGTTTCACGCGCGAATTCAGCCTGTCAAGAATGATTTGATTGTCGTTACCGCCACCGCCATCGAGTGAAATGAAACCAAAGGAATGGGTTGAGAGCGCGATGTTCTCCAGCCCCACGAATGCCCCCGCGCAAATGAAAAGGATATTGGTCGTGTCGAGCGTTTGCGTTCCGCCAAGCCTGACCGGCGTGCCTTCCATGATTTTCAGCAGGGCGTGCTGCACCCGTTCTCCAGACGCGCCACTCTGCTCGCCTTCGGTTGATTTCAGCTTGTCGACCTCGTCGATAAAAACGATGCCGTGCTGGGCGCTGACCCTGTCTCCCCCTGCTTTTTCCAGAAGGCGCAGCAGCAATGCCTCAATTTCCTCGTTGACATACTTGGACTGTGCCAGCGAAGTGGCGTTGGCGGTGACGAACGGCACTTGCAGGATTCTCGAAAGCGTCTCGCACAGCAGCGTCTTGCCGGTTCCGGTCGGACCAATCAGCAGAATATTGCTCTTGGCGGCCTCGACGGCATTCGACCGCGGCTTGCCGAGTTTCCGGTAATGCGAATACACGGCCACGGAAAGGATCTTCTTGGCCGCATCCTGTCCGATGACATACTGGTCAAGGTAGCGGGCGATGGCGCTGGGGGTCAGTTTTTGTTTGGGGGTGGGCTGGGTATTGGAACTGTCCATGTCCTTCTCTCCTCGTCGAGCATTGCCGAATCAGACCGGCCATCCGGTTCTTGCCTTGCCAATGTATCACGGCACTCTGATAACCAGCAGTCTTGCCAGCGTGTTCCAGCCCTGGAGGTTGTTGTCACTGACAGGCACTTCACCGTCGCGCAATGCGGACAGTCCGGCGTAATGAACAACAAGGCATCGGGCGGCGCAGCCGAATTCATACCGACTCCCTGATTTCAAAGACCGCATAATTGCCGTTGCCCGGTCGCAATTCCACGCGCGTCACCGTCGCCAGTTGCGGTCCCCGCCGTGCCCAGAGAATCAGCGCATCCACCGCATCGGCTTCGCCCTGCGCCAGCGCCTCCACCGTGCCGTCGCAGCGATTTCGCACCCAGCCGTTGACGCCCAGTCGCACCGCCTCGCGCCGCATCGAATCGCGGTAGCACACTCCCTGCACACGGCCGTGTACCACCAGATGCAAGGTCTTCTCGGTTGCGCCCATCTCATTCACCCTGCAGGGTTGCCACGATGCAGCGACTGCCACCGTGGTTACGGTGTTCGCAGAGCCAGATGCCCTGCCAGGTGCCCAATGCAAGGCGTCCATTCCGGATCGGGATGTTCAGGCTCGCGCCCAGCAGGCTGGACTTGAGGTGCGCGGGCAGGTCGTCCGCGCCCTCGTCCTGATGGCGGTAGTAAGGCTCGTCTTCGCGCACCGCGCGGTCGAACCAGCCCTCGAAATCCTGCCGCACCGTCGGGTCGGCATTCTCGTTCAGCGTCAGCGCTGCCGAGGTATGCCGGATGAACAGATTCATCATCCCCACCCTGAAATCGCGCAGCTCCGGCAGCTCGCGCAACAACTCGTCGGTGACGAGGTGGAAGCCGCGCGGCCTCGGTTGCAGGCATATCTCCCTTTGCAGCCACATGGCTTCAACGCTCGACGCGGACGTCGGTCTCGTGCACGCGCACCACCTCGCCCTCGATGACCTCGCCTTCGAAGGCCCCGCCGCGCGACGCCCCGGCCTGCGCCTGCGCATTGCGCGCGAGTTCCTGCATCTCGCGCAACTGCCTGCGCACCGCGCGCGTCTTCCACCATAGATACGCAAAACCGAGGGTGCCGACGACCAGGATGACCGCCAGCAACACCGCCGAGAACATCAGTGCCGCAACCGCCAACACCCCGGTTGCGACGAACGCCAGCACCTTGCCCGGCAAACCGGTGGATTGTGCGGAGGGAGGAGGAATGAATTTGATCTGCATGAGGCAAGTTTAGCGTATCCGTCTGCAGGCACGGTGATATGCCGCGCGGTATTTGCGATTTATCTTGATTCCACTGCGCGGGAATCGCGCGTGCGCTGGCAAGACCGCGTTAATTCCAGTAGAGTCGTTCTCTCCAATCTAACCCGGACATTTGCCATGGACACCACAGAATTGAACAAGGAACAGCGCATCCTGCGCCAGATGCGCAAGACGTTGGGCAATGTCGTCAAGGACGCCACCCCGCTCGGTGGACGTCCCAATCCGCTGTCGAATGCCACCATCCAGGATATCCGGGATTGTTTTGCCTTGATCTCGGAGCGGGAAAAAGAATTGGCCGAGGTGCTCGGCTTTGACCCGGCAAAACCCTATTACAATGACGGAGAACAACCCAATACCCAAGTCATCAGCTTCGCCAAACCGACCAAACAGTAATTCGTGACGGCAGCAAAGGGACGCTCCGCTTTATTCCGAATGAATATACTGCGGGCGGCTCCCTGGACTTTCCTCCCAATTGTTTATGTTTGATTCTCTCACCCCGCTGCGCCTCTCCCATCTCCGCCAACAGCTGCACGATCTCGGCGCCAAGCCCTGCCATGCAGACCGTCTGCTGCGCGGCTGGAGCCAGGTGCGCCCGTATGACGTCAAGGGCAGCCCGGCCGCGACCTTCTTCCCCGCCGCGATGCGCGATGCGTTGCCCGCCATTGAGTCGGAACTGGAAAGGCTGGCGCGGCTACACGGCGAATATCGCGCCGATGATGAAGTCGCCCGGCTGCTGGTAGAACTCGGCGACGGCCAGATGGTGGAAAGCGTGCTGCTGCCGCGCGGCGGCCTGTGCATCTCGACCCAGGTGGGCTGCGCCGTGGGTTGTGTATTCTGCATGAGCGGACACGCCGGCCTGCTGCGCCAGCTCGGCAGCGCGGAGATCGTGGCGCAGGTGGTGCTTGCACGCAAACGCCGCACCGTGCGCAAGGTGGTGTTCATGGGCATGGGCGAACCGGCCCACAATCTGGACAACGTGCTTGAAGCGATTGAATTACTGGGCACGCACGGCAATATCGGGCACAAGAATCTGGTGCTTTCCACGGTTGGCGACCTGCGCGTATTTGCCCGTCTGCCGCTGGAAAAAGTGAAACCCGCACTTGCGCTTTCGCTGCACACCACGGATATCGCACTCCGCGCGCAGTTGCTGCCGCAGGCGCCGCAGATTGGCGTCGAAGAACTGGTGGAGCGATGCGAAGCCTATGCCCGCGCCAGCGGCTATCCGGTGCAATATCAATGGACGTTGATCGAGGGCGTGAACGACAACGATGCCGAGCTTGCGCGTATCGCAGAACTGCTCTCCGGAAAATACGCCATCCTGAATTTCATTCCCTTCAATCCGGCGGCCGATCTTCCCTATCGCAGCCCCTCCGCCGCGCGCATCGCCCGCATGGTGGGAACACTGCATCAACACGGCATCCTCGCCCGCGTGCGCGATTCGGCAGGACAGGAGATCGAGGGCGCATGCGGGCAATTGCGCGCCCGCGCGGTTTCCCTCCCCGTGCGCAATCCGCCCAAACAATGTCCTGACAATACAGTGCGGTCGGCGTAGCATGAAATTGCAGTTCTTCCCTTAATCACGATAAGGAGTTTGATCATGCCCAAGTCACACAACGTCCACAAAGACAGCAAAAAGAAACCGATGATGACGCTGAAAGAAAAACGAATGGCCAAACACGAAAAGAAACACAGTCACGAGGCGCAGCCGTTGATCACGCCCGGCATGGCACATTGAGTCTCCAGTAGCGCGAATGTTCTTTCGAGCGTTGCAATGAAGAGAGCCCGGCCAGCCGGGCTCTCTTCATTTCCGCTTCCCCGCGCCGTCGGATCTGTCGCGGCTTATGCCTTGCCGAACTTCATGACACCGCCCTTGCAGTCCACCTTGATGGTGTCTTTCGCCGCGAACTGTCCTTCCAGGATGGCCTTCGCCAGCGGGTTTTCCAGTTGCGCCTGGATCGCCCGTTTCAACG
Source organism: Ferrigenium sp. UT5 (assembly GCF_045866295.1). Taxonomy (NCBI): domain Bacteria; kingdom Pseudomonadati; phylum Pseudomonadota; class Betaproteobacteria; order Nitrosomonadales; family Gallionellaceae; genus Ferrigenium; species Ferrigenium sp. UT5. The sequence goes on along the minus strand of NZ_BAAFRY010000010.1, from coordinate 22,117 downwards.
GACGCGCGCCATAGACCGGATCAAAGCCCGCGTTGGCGATCTCGGACAGCGCGGCTTCCGTGATCTCCAGTTTCATCTCCATCGCGGCGAGGCGTTTTTCCAGATACTGCAACTGGATGCGCGCGATGGACTTGATGTTCTTCTCGTCCAGCGCGTGGAACACCACCACCTCGTCGATACGGTTGATGAATTCTGGGCGGAAATAGCTCTTCACCTCGCCCATCACGGCCAGCTTCACCACCTGGTAATCGTCGCCGCTCATCTGCTGGATCATCTGCGAACCCAGATTTGACGTCATCACGATCACGGTGTTCTTGAAGTCCACGGTGCGGCCCTGGCCGTCGGTCATGCGTCCGTCGTCCAGCGCTTGCAGCAGCACATTGAACACATCCGGGTGCGCTTTCTCCACTTCGTCCAGCAGGATGACGCTGTAAGGTTTGCGGCGCACTGCCTCTGTAAGCCCGCCGCCTTCTTCATAGCCGACATAGCCGGGCGGTGCGCCGATCAGGCGCGCGACCGAATGCTTCTCCATGTACTCGCTCATGTCGATGCGGATGAGATGGTCTTCCGAATCGAACATGAAACCCGCCAGTGCTTTGCACAGCTCGGTCTTGCCCACACCAGTGGGGCCCAGGAACAGGAACGAACCATAGGGACGGTTCGGATCGGACAGACCTGAACGCGAACGGCGGATGGCGTCGGACACCAAGCGCACGGCCTCGTCCTGCCCCACCACGCGCTCGTGCAGTTTCTCTTCCATCTTGAGCAGCTTGTCGCGCTCGCCCGTCATCATCTTGCTCACGGGGATGCCGGTGGCACGGCTCACCACTTCGGCGATCTCCTCCGCGCCGACTTGGGTGCGCAGCAGTTTGTTCTTGCTTGCACCCCCTTCGGCTTCGCGCTGTGCGGCTTGTTTCATCGTCGCTTCGAGCTGCGGCAACTTGCCATATTGCAGCTCGGCCACTTTCTCCAATTTTCCTTCGCGTTGCAGACGCACGATCTCGGCGCGCATCGCCTCGATTTCTTCCTTCACTGTGGCAGCACCATGGGCCGCGCCCTTCTCCGCTTTCCACACTTCTTCGAGGTCGGCATATTCGCGTTCGAGTTTCTTGATCTCGACTTCAATCAACTCGAAACGCTTCTTCGATGCTTCGTCTTTTTCTTTCTTCACCGCTTCGCGCTCGATCTTCAACTGGATCAAACGGCGTTCGAGCTTGTCCATCACCTCGGGCTTGGAGTCGATTTCCATCTTCATGCGCGAGGCGGCCTCGTCGATGAGGTCGATGGCCTTGTCCGGCAGAAAGCGGTCGGTGATGTAGCGGTGCGAAAGCTCCGCCGCCGCGACGATGGCGGGATCGGTGATCTCGACGCCGTGGTGCACTTCATACTTTTCCTTCAAGCCGCGCAGGATGGCGATGGTGGATTCCACGCTAGGCTCATCCACCAGCACTTTCTGGAAACGGCGTTCCAGCGCGGCATCTTTCTCGATGTACTTGCGGTATTCGTCCAGCGTGGTCGCGCCCACGCAGTGCAGTTCGCCGCGTGCCAGTGCCGGCTTGAGCATATTGCCCGCATCCATCGCGCCATCCGCCTTGCCTGCGCCCACCATGGTGTGCAGTTCGTCGATGAACACGATGTTGTTGCCTTCGTCCTGCGCCAGCTCTTTCAGCACGGCTTTCAGACGCTCCTCGAATTCACCGCGATACTTTGCACCCGCGATCAGTGCGGCCATATCCAGCGACAACACTTTTTTGCCTCTGAGTGAGTCGGGTACTTCGCCGTTGATGATGCGTTGCGCCAGCCCTTCGACGATGGCGGTCTTGCCCACGCCGGGTTCGCCGATGAGCACGGGGTTGTTCTTGGTGCGGCGTTGCAGCACCTGGATGGCACGACGAATCTCGTCGTCACGGCCGATGACCGGATCGAGCTTGCCGGAACGCGCGCGCTCGGTCAGATCGACACAGTATTTCTTCAGCGACTCGCGCTGGCCCTCCGCCTCTTGCGAACCCACCGACTCGCCACCGCGCACGGCAGCAATCGCCGTTTCCAGCGGCGCACGCACCACGCCGTGCTGCTTGAGCAAGCGACCGCATTCGCCTTTGTCGCTGGTCAGTGCCAACAGGAACATCTCTGAAGCGATGAACTGGTCACCGCGCTTCTGCGCTTCTTTGTCGGTGAGGTTAAGCAAGTTTGTGAGGTCGCGCCCCACCTGCACTTCACCGCCATGCCCTTCCACTTTGGGCAAGCGGGATACGGCATCGGTCAGCGCGGTCTTCAGCGCATTGGTGTTGCCGCCCGCACGTGCCAGCAACGAGCCTGCGCCGCTGTCGGCATCGTTGAGCAAAGCCAGCAGCAGGTGCTGCGGCTCGATGAATTGGTTGTCACTGCCCACGGCCAGACTTTGGGCATCGGACAGGGCTTGCTGCAGCTTGGTGGTGAACTTGTCGAAACGCATGATGACTCCTTGACGGAATTGTTTAACTGCGTTGGAAATGGGGACACACGGCGCATTTTCAAGCCTGGCTTCCCCTAAAATTAACCGGACAAAAGGCTTGCTTGCCTTTGCCCCGTTTTTTGACAACAATGCCGACCATTCACCGGAGCCTTTAATGCCAAACCAAGCAGTCGCCGATTTCACCCTGCCCGCCACCGGCGGCGTCGAGTTCACGCTCTACCCCATTCGCAGCAAATCCCTGGTGATCTACTTCTATCCCAAGGACAACACCCCGGGCTGTACCACAGAAGCCCAGCAGTTCCGCGACCTGTATGCGGAATTCCGGCAGGCCGGCAGCGACATCGTCGGCATCTCACGCGACAGCATCAAGTCGCATGAGGGCTTCAAAGCCAAATTCACCCTGCCGTTCTCCCTGCTGTCCGATGCCGACGAAACAGTGTGCAATCTGTTCGGCGTGATGAAGCAGAAAATGATGTACGGCAAGCAGGTGCGCGGCATCGAGCGCAGCACGTTCGTGCTTGACAAAAAGGGGATCATTCGCAAGGAATGGCGCGGCCTCAAGGCGGACGGCCACGCTGAAGAAGTACTCGCCTTTGTTCAAACGCTCTAAAGGGAAAACATGAACGCACGCAAAGCAACACCGGACACCAAACTGTTCGTGCTGGACACCAATGTGCTGATGCATGACCCGACCAGCCTGTTCCGTTTCGAGGAACACGATGTCTATCTGCCGATGTTCGTGCTGGAAGAGCTGGATAACAACAAGAAAGGCATGACGGAAGTGGCGCGCAATGCGCGCCAGGCCAGCCGTTTCCTCGACAATCTGGTCAGCGAATCAGAAGACAGCATCCATGCGGGCGTCCCGCTGAATGCGCTGGGCAATAAGAACGCGACAGGCCGGCTGTTCCTGCAGACCGAGTTCATCACCCACGACTTGCCGCAAAATCTCGCCAACGGCAAGGCGGACAACGCCATTCTCGCGGTGGTCGCGCATCTGCACAAACAACAGGCAAAACGTCAGGTCACGCTGGTCAGCAAAGACATCAACATGCGCATCAAGGCGCGTGCGATCGGCCTGTCGGCACAGGACTACTTCAATGACAAGGTGCTGGAAGACACCGATCTGCTGTATGCCGGCGTGCGCGAACTGCCCGCCGATTTCTGGGAATCGCACGGCAAGGACATGAAGTCCGGCAGCCAGGGTAGCCAGACCTTCTACACGATCAAGGGACCGCTGTGCAAAGAGCTTCTGGTGAACGAATTCGTTTACCAGGACGATGCGGAAAAACCTTTCTATGCAGTGGTTGCAGCCCAAACGGACGACACCGCCACCCTCCTCACCGTCACCGACTATGCCCATGGCAAGAACGCGATCTGGGGCATCACCGCACGCAACCGCGAGCAGAACTTCGTGCTCAACCTGCTGATGAATCCGGAGATCGATTTCGTCACCCTGCTGGGACAGGCGGGTACCGGCAAGACGCTGCTGACCCTGGCCGCCGGCCTGATGCAGGTGCTGGAACATAAAATCTATTCCGAAATCATCATGACCCGCGTCACCGTCTCGGTGGGCGAGGACATCGGTTTCCTGCCCGGCACCGAGGAGGAGAAAATGTCGCCGTGGATGGGCGCGCTGGACGACAATCTGGACGTACTCAACCAGTCGGCGGACGAAGGCGGCGAATGGGGGCGTGCCGCGACGCGCGACCTGATCCGTTCGCGCATCAAGATCAAGTCGCTCAACTTCATGCGCGGCCGCACCTTTCTCAACAAGTTCCTCATCATCGACGAGGCGCAGAACCTGACGCCGAAGCAGATGAAGACCCTGATCACGCGCGCCGGTCCCGGCACCAAGGTGGTGTGCATGGGCAACATCGCGCAGATCGACACACCCTACCTGACCGAGGGCAGCTCCGGCCTGACCTACGTGGTGGACCGCTTCAAGGGCTGGGCGCACAGTGGCCATGTCACCCTGCAACGCGGCGAACGCTCGCGTCTGGCCGACCATGCGGGTGAAGTGCTGTGAACGACCCGCTGGACAAAACCGATGCCGAATGGCGCGATGAGCTGACGCCGGAACAGTACGAGATCTGCCGCAAGTGCGGCACCGAGCCGGCCTTCACCGGCGAATACTGGGATTGCCATGAGGTCGGCCTCTATCGCTGCATCTGCTGCGGTACTCCGCTGTTCGATTCCGAGACCAAATACGAGTCCGGCACCGGTTGGCCGAGTTTCTGGCAACCGCTGGACGAAGAGGCCGTGGCCTACCGTGACGAGGACCCGCTCGGTCTGGATCGGATCGAGGTCTGTTGCGCCAATTGTGGCGCCCATCTTGGCCACGTATTCGAAGACGGTCCGGAGCCGACCGGGTTGCGCTTCTGCATCAATTCGACTTCGCTCGCGCTGGACCGGAAATAAACATGAAACTGCTGTTCGACCTCTTCCCCGTCATTCTCTTTTTCATCGTCTTCAAGCTCGCAGGCGTCTTCGCCGCCACGGCCACGGCCATCGTGGCCACCATCGTCCAGGTCGGCTGGGTAAAATACCGCCATGGCAAGGTCGATACCATGCTGTGGGTGAGCCTGGGCATCATCACCGTGTTCGGTGGCGCGACACTGCTGCTGCACGACGAGATGTTCATCAAGTGGAAGCCGACCATCCTCTACTGGTTCTTCGCCGCGGCGTTGCTGTTTGCCGCCATCGTGCTTAAGAAGAATCTGATGCGCTCGCTGTTGCAAGAGAAAATGACGCTGCCCGATTTCGTGTGGCGCCGCTTGAACCTGTCCTGGAGTGCATTCTTTGCCCTGCTCGGCATCCTCAACCTGTATGTCGCCTATAACTTCAGCACCGATTCTTGGGTGAACTTCAAACTGTTCGGCGCCACCGGCATCATGCTGCTGTTCATCCTCGCGCAGGCGGCACTGCTGGCGAAATACGTCGAAGAAGATAAAAGGGAATCCTGACATGTTGTATGCCATCTTCGGACAAGACGTGATCGACAGCCTGCAAAAACGCCGGACCTCACGCCCGGCCCATCTGGCGCGGCTCGATGTCCTCCAGGATGAAGGACGTCTGGTGTTGGCCGGCCCCTTCCCCGCCGTGGATGCCTCCGACCCCGGCCTGGCCGGTTTCAGCGGCAGCCTGATCGTCGCCGAGTTCGAATCGCTGGCCGCCGCCGAAGCGTGGGCCGCCGCCGATCCGTACGTCAGCGCGGGCGTGTACGCGCAAGTCGCTGTGCGCCCGTTCAAACAGGTTTTTCCGCGCTGAACTCGACCTGTCTTCCTGCCGGGCAAGACTGCTGCCGGGGATTCCTGATAAGATGCGCCTCATCTTGATACAGCGTCCTGCCGTCACCCGAGAAGCCCAATATGGCCACCTCTAAAACCGCAGATCACAAACTTAAACTGGCCGAGTTGCTCGGCCTGCTGGTTGCCGACGGCATGGTCACGCAAGTCGATGCCGAAGCGCTCATCGCCGAACGCCGCCTGCATCGTGATGATACGCACCCGCTGGTGCTCATCTCCGATCAGGGCTGGAAATCGCAAATCCCGCCCCATCGAAAACTGACGCTGGACCAGCTGACCGAATGGATGGCAAATAAATTTGAGCTGGAATATTTTCATATCGATCCGCTCAAGATTGATTTTTCCAATCTGACCGAACTGATGTCGATTGATTATGCCAACCGGTTTGCCATCATGCCGATTCGCATTGAAGACAACGATCTGGTGGTCGCCACCGCAGAACCCTTCCTGCGCGGATGGGAAAGCACACTGCAACATACTTCGCGCAAAAATATCCGTCGCGTCATCTCTTCCCCGACCGACATCAACCGTTATCTGGTCGAATTCTACAATTTGGCGCGCTCGGTGAAGAGCGCGACCCAAATCGTCCCCAACGCCTCCAACCTCGCCTCGTTCGAACAACTGGTCGAACTGGGCAAAACCAACAAACAGTTCGATGCCAACGACCAGCATATCGTGCATATCGTGGATTGGCTGTGGCAATACGCCTTTAGCCAGCGCACATCGGATATCCATATCGAACCCAGGCGCGAGATCGGCATTGTGCGTTTCCGCATTGACGGCATCCTGCATCAAGTGCATCAACTGCCCATGTCGGTGGTCACCGCGATGACCAGCCGCATCAAATTGCTGGGGCGGATGGACTTGATGGAGAAGCGTCGCCCTCAAGACGGGCGGGTCAAGACGCGCACCGAAGACGGGCAGGAAATCGAGCTGCGACTTTCCACCCTGCCCACCGCCTTCGGTGAAAAACTGGTGATGCGCATCTTTGATCCGGAAGTGCTGGTGCGTGATTTTTCGGAACTGGGTTTTTCCGATGATGACCGGGTGCGCTGGACTCAAATGACTGCCCAGCCGAACGGCATCATCCTGGTTACCGGACCCACCGGTTCCGGCAAGACTACCACCCTGTACTCGACGCTGAAACAACTGGCAACGCCGGAAGTCAATGTGTGCACACTGGAAGATCCGATTGAAATGGTGGAGCCCGCGTTCAACCAGATGCAGGTGCAGCAAGGCATCGATCTGGGCTTCGCCGAGGGAGTGCGCGCCCTGATGCGGCAGGATCCGGACATCATCATGGTGGGTGAGATACGCGATCTGGAAACGGCGGAAATGGCGATTCAAGCCGCGCTGACCGGCCATCTGGTGCTCTCTACCCTGCACACCAACGACGCGCCTTCAGCCATCACCCGTCTGCTTGATCTGGGGGTTCCTTACTATCTGATCAATGCCACTTTGCTCGGCATCATGGCACAGCGTCTGGTCCGCACGTTATGCCCGCATTGCAAACAACCGCAGCCGCTCCAGGGCGGCGACGATGCGCTGTGGGATCATCTGGTCGCGCCGTGGAAAGCTGCACGCCCGAAGGAGTTGCAACACCCGCAAGGGTGCCTAGAATGCCGAATGACCGGCTATTCGGGACGAATCGGCATCTATGAAATCCTGCTGATGTCGCCGGAATTGCGCAAGCTGGTCAATCCTGAAACCAGTATCGCCACACTGCGCGAACAAGCCAGCCGGGAAGGTATGAAACCGCTGCGCATCTCGGGGGCACAGAAAATCGCTGCCGGTCTGACCACGCTCGAAGAAGTGCTCAGAACCGCACCACCTGCAGAGTAAAATGAAGCTTCAATGGAGGATAAAATGCCTGACCTGAACCTGCTTAACCAGCGCTTTGCCATCGAAAACCATGTGCAACTGCGCGAGATCGCCGACGGCGTCATCATCGCCGAGGTCGCCAACCAGCACGCGCTGTCCAACATCGCGCTGCAAGGCGCGCACATCGCCACTTTCCAGCCGCGCGGCGAAGAGCCGGTGATCTGGCTTTCGCCCAACGCAAAATTTGCTCCGGGCAAATCCATCCGCGGCGGGGTGCCGATCTGCTGGCCATGGTTTGGCCCGCACAAAACTGACAGCAAACTTCCCGGCCACGGTTTTGCCCGCACCGTTCCATGGGAACTGCAGGAAACCCGGGCACTGGAGGATGGCGCGACTTTTCTCCGGTTCGGCCTGCTCCAGAACGACCGCACACGCGCGCAATGGCCCTATGCCTGCTCCGCCCAGCTTGAAGTCACCGTGGACAAATCACTGCGCGTGGAACTGGTCACCACCAACACCGGCCAGGAAGCCTTCGAACTGGGCGAGGCGCTGCACACCTATTTCCAGATCAGCGATGTCGCCAACATGACCCTCCGCGGTCTTGAAGGGTGCGAATATATGGACAAGGTCGGCAATGCCCGCCGCTACAACCAGCCGGGCAGCATCGTGATCAACAGTGAAGTGGATCGGGTGTACGTGAACACCGATTCGGATTGCCTCATCGAAGACACTGGGTTGAAACGTACCATCCGCATCCACAAAGAAGGCAGCCGTTCCACCGTGGTGTGGAATCCGTGGACGGAGAAAGCGGAAAAGATGGGCGACTTTGGGCCCAAGCTGCATCGCGACATGGTGTGCGTGGAAAGCGGCAACGCGCTGGAGAACGTCGTCACCGTGGCGCCGGGTGAAACGCACCGGCTGGTGGCGGTGTACAGCGTGGAAAAACTGTAAGCGACAGACATCCCGACGCGCCAAAAACAAAAGAGCCGCTGTGTAGCGGCTCTTTTCATTGCTTGAACGAATCCGGATTTTAGTTCGCGCGCTTCCTGAATTCGTTGCTGCGGGTATCGATCTCGATCTTGTCGCCGATATCGATGAATGCCGCCACCGGCAATTCAAACCCGGAGCCCTTCAGGCGGGCCGGCTTCATCACCTTGCCGGAAGTGTCGCCGCGCACGGCAGGTTCGGTGTACTCGATTTCGCGCACGATGGTATTGGGCAGCTCGACCGAGATCGCCTTGCCTTCGTAGAAAGTCACCTCGCACTTGTCTTCCATGCCGTCCATGAGGTAGTTCACCACGTCGCCGAGGTTTTCCTTTTCCACTTCGTACTGGTTGTATTCCTCATCCATGAATACGTACATCGGATCGGCATAGTAGGAATAGGTGCAATCCTTTTTGTCGAGGATGATCTGGTCGAACTTGTCGTCCGCGGAATAGACCGCCTCGCTGGGCGTATCCGTCAGCAGGTTCTTGAATTTGAACTTGACCACCGAACCGTTGCGACCGGAGCGGGTGTATTCACATTTTTGCACCACCAGCGGCTGGTCCTTGACCATCACCACATTGCCGGCGCGCAGTTCTTGAGCGATTTTCATAATGATTTTGCCTTAAAGCCTGAATTCGAAGGCGCGCATTCTATGCAACCTCGCGCGAAAAATCCAGCAAATTCAATGCAAGGTTGTTGGCGGCGAGTCGCTGCGCCCAGTGCAGACCGTGGCTGGACAACTCCGCGCGCCGGGCGACGAAGCGCTGCCATGCCGCGCCGATGTCCGCACCGCCGTTCCAGGCCAGCCACAAATCTCGCACCGCAGCCTCGGTTCCCGGCGCCAACCCCCGGGTATAGCGGACCCGCAACGCCTCCAGTTTCGCCAGATGCACGCCGTCATGTTGCGGATAGATCTGCCAGACAAAAGGCTTGCCCGCCCATTGCGCCCGCACACAGGAGTCCTCGCCGCGCACGAAATTGATGTCGCACGCCCACAACAGCAAGTCGTACTGCTCCTGCTCGACGAAAGGCAACACGTGCACGCGCAGATTGCCGCGCGCATAACGTGGGTCGGATTTTAACCCGACAGCGGCTGTCGGACTAAAGTCCAACTCACCTGCCTCCCCGAAATATTGCCGCACTTGCGGCAGCGCGCGGCCCTCCGGCACCAGGCAGGTCAAGGGTTGCGCGCCATGCTCCCAGGCTGCAAGCAACGCCGCCAGCGCCTCGTTCTCGTAGCTGAATAAAGACACGCGCAGCTCGCCTTCGATGCGTTGCGGCACACCCAAGTTGCGCCAAAACTCCCTCTCCCCCCGGGAGAGGGCTGGGGTGCGGGAGTCCTCTTGAATAATTTTGGCTTGGAAGGCATCGCGCCGCGCCAACAGATCGCGCTCCAACAACAATCCCCCCGTCTTTGCGGTGAAACCGGGGAAAAAGAAATACTTCGTCAGCGGCAACGCCGGATGCGGCGAAGGCAAGCGGTGGCAGCCTTCGACCCAATCTTCGGCAGAGAGATATTCCAGATTGATCCAAACGGGCTTGCGTGCACGCGCCGCCATTGCTTCGAGGTACGCCTGCGGCAATTTGCAGGCGAACGCCTCGATGACCAAGTCGGCCACTGCAACCGGCGCCCTACCGGTTGCCCAGTGCAACACTTCGACCCCGCGGCAAATCTGTCGCGCCAATGCCGTATCCGCTTCCGGGCACAGCCTGGCAAAACTCGCCAGATCGTCCACCCACAGCCGCACCGCCACCCCGTGCTCGTGCGCCAGTTGCCGCGCCAGCCGCCAGCTCACCCCGATATCGCCGTAGTTGTCCACCACGGAACAGAAGATGTCGCAGCTGCGCGGAAAACCGGCCTCCATCGCTATGCCGCCTGCTGTTCCAGCACGTACCCCGCCCCGGCATCCTGTCCCAGCAGCGCCACCAGTTTCGGCATCACCTGTTGCAGGGTGGCATGCAAGGTCCATGGCGGGTTGATGACGAACATGCCGCTACCGTGCATGCCGAAGCCGTCCGCGGACGGTGTCTGCACGTGCAGCGCAACATGCAGCCAGGCCTTTACCGGGAGGCGTTTCAATTTTTTCGGCAACCCCTCGGATTCGCTGCGCTGCAATTGCGGATACCACACCGCATAAGTGCCGGTGGCGAACCGTTTTAATCCTTCCTGCACGGCCTCGACCACGCGCTGGTAATCCTGCTTCTCTTCGTAAGGCGGATCGATCAGCACCAGTGCGCGGCGCGGCGGCGGTGGCAGCAGCGCCTTCAGCGCAGCGAAACCGTCGGCCTTCTGCACCAGCACGCGCGGCTCTTGCCCGGAAAAATTCTCCGCCAGAATCTGGTGATCGGTCGGATGCAGCTCGAACAGGCGCATCCGGTCCGGTTCGCGCAGCAGCGCCTGTGCCACCAGTGGCGAGCCGGGATACAGGCGCAGCTTGCCGTCCGGATTGAGCTGCCGCACCGTCGCCACATAGTCTGCCAGCGCGTGTGGCAGACCAGCAGCCTGCCACAGGCGCGCGATACCGCTCTCGAACTCGGCGTTCTTTTCCGCATAACCGCTGTCCAGCGCGTAGCAGCCGGCGCCGGCGTGGGTATCGATGTACCAGAACGGTTTTTCTTTTTGCGCCAGATGCTGCAACAACTGCATCTGCACCCAATGTTTCAGCACATCGGCGTGGTTGCCGGCATGGAAGGCGTGGCGGTAACTCAGCATGGGAACCCCGTCTAAAATTCAGCGTATGCGGCACGCAGGCTTTCTGCCGGCCAGCGCGCGGTCATGCAAAACATCGGTCGCCCCGATTTAATGCGTCCGAGTACAGGTCGTACCCAGCGCCGAATCAATGGCATGCAGTGCCGCATTCAGCACGTCCGGATACGGCAGCCTGGCATCGAGTTCGCAGATTTTTGCACCGTTGTAATTCAGATGCGGCATCACTGAAATTTTGTCCTGCAACTCAGCCATGCTGTGGTCGGGTTTGCGTGCATGCGCCGTTTCAGGATCGATATTGAGACGCAGAACCAAAGCAGGCCTGTACTCGGCCATCTGTGCGTACAACTGTTGTTCGCGCACCACCAGTTTGCGCAGCAGCCAGCCATTGCCCGGATCAGCGACCAGGCCCGGTCCGTCGTAGCGGAAGCCGGGGATCTCAGCCTGGGGATACCGATCTGCGATCACCCGCACGCCACGCCGCGAAAGTTTCACCAAGCGGCGCAATTGCAGTACGCGCCACCATGAGAGCAAATGCATGATCAACGCCGTACCGGTACCGGGCAACGTCTTCCGGATATCCTGCGCGCGCGCCGCCTTGTCGGCCAGATAACGCTCCAGCCAGACGCCGATAAAAGGCAGATATTTAATCTTGTCGCCCATTTCACCCGAAATCAGGCCCATATAACGCCGCTCGACCGCTCCCTGGCGGCGCAGATGAAGCAGAAGGTCAGCAGTCAAGGTCGATTTTCCGGTGCCGTCGCACCCAACCACGGCCACAACGCCAGCAAGGCAAGAAGAATCACCCGCACGGGGAACAGGATTCAGCATAAAAAACTCAATTGAGGTAGGTCAAGGAAATCCAAAACTGACCGGGGTCGAGAAGATACCACACCACCAACCCGGCTAAAAATTATACGAGACGCACAGGATGCAATCCTGCGTGAAAAAAGACCTGAATCCGCCGAACATACCGGACAACCCGTTTGCGCGAAAAACCTGCCGGCTTGCATCAAGCCGCTGACGCTTTAACCGTATCTCCGATCGCTTTCAAGGCAGTATCCAATACCTGCCCATAAGGATCGCGCCCATCCAGATCGAGAATGCGTGCGCCATTGAAATGCAGGCCGGGGATGACCGTGGTCTTTGCCTCCAACATCGCCAGTTTGTGGTCTGGTTTGCGCGCATGTGCGGTATCCGCATCAATATTGAGCCGGATCACGAGCGCCGGAACGTGGCTTGCCATCCACTGGTAAAGCCGCTGCTCGCGCGCCGCAAGTGTGCGCGCCAGCCAGCTTTGGGTATTGACCGCGCCCAGCCCCGGCCCGTCAAAATAAAATCCGGACACTTCGGCTTGCGGATAGCGATCGGTAATCACCAATACATCACGGCGACACAGCGCCAGCATCCGGCGGAATTTATGCGCGCGCCACAACGAAAGCAGATAGATCACCAAGGTCGTCAACGTGTCCGCGGCTTTTTTTTCTTTACTGTGCGCCCGTGCCGCCTTGCGCATCAGATAGCGTCCGAACGGCGCCCCCAACAGCGGCAGGCTTTTAATCCTGTCACCGATCGCCCCCGAGGATTGACCAAGATAAAACAGCTCGACCGCCCCCATAGGCCGCAAACGGGAGATCAAATCGGTCGTCAAGGTTGACTTGCCGGAGCCGTCACACCCCACAACAGCGATGACATGCGCGAGCGGCCGGCGGGGTAATGCTGGAGAGGAGGAATTCAATCGATGTAACCCAAATTTTGATATGAGCGGGAGCCTACGATAATTTTCAGCCGCGATGCAAGAAGGGTGTGATGACGCGATTCAAGGTTTTGCACTTTGACTGTTACCCCGCCAACCCCACATAAACGTTCTGCACATCATCATCCGCATCCATGGCTTCCAGAAACGCTTCCACTTCTTCGCGTTCGGCGTCGCTGGCAAGCGTGACCGGATTCTTCGGCCGATAGCCCAGTTGTGCAGAGACGACGGTGAAGCCTTGTGCAGGAAGAGCTTTGCACACGGCATCCAGATCGCTGGTGTCGGTGATGAACAAGGTGGCGCCGTCTTCGGAAGGTTCCAGGTCTTGCGCACCGGCTTCGATGGCGGCCACTTCCGCGTCGGCCTCTTTTGCGGTCGGGGTCGCTTCGATCATGCCGACGTAGCTGAAGTCCCACGAGACGGAACCTTCGGCACCGAGTTGTCCTTTGCGGAACAGCACGTTCATGCTGGAGCGGGTGCGGTTGGTGTTGTCCGACAGGCATTCTACGATGATGGGGACGCGGTGCGGTGCAAAGCCTTCGTACACCAGGCGTTCCAGTTGTGCGCCGTCATCGAGCAGGCCGGCACCTTTCTTGATGGCGCGATCCAGCGTTTCCTTGGGCATGGAAGCTTTTTTGGCCTGTTCGACCACGAGGCGCAGGCGGGAGTTGCTGGACGGGTCTGCGCCACCGCGCGCTGCGACCATGATTTCCTTGGCGAGCTTGCCAAATATTTTACCTTTCGCGTTCGCCGCGAGTTCCTTGTGTTTCGATTTCCACTGTGCGCCCATGTCTGTTCTCTTTAAGCTTGGTTATTACGAATTCGTCAGGTCGCGCATCTTGCCCTATCTATCGACGCGCTTCAATGTTTGCGGCTGTCATCTGCCGTTCGCAGCGTCCTCCACTACCTGCAAAAAGGCCTCGCCATACTTTGCCCGCTTGGCCTGGCCAATCCCGCCGATCTCCCCCATCGCATCCAGCGTCTGCGGTTTGCGGTGCAGAATTTCCAGCAGGGTGCTGTCATGAAAAATGACGTAAGGCGGCACGCCCTGCTCGCGGGCCAGTTCCATGCGTTTGGCCTTGAGTGCCTGCCACAGCGGGTCTTCGTTGGCACCCGCGAATGCTTCGCGCAGCCGCGAGCCGCGCTCTGCCTTGCTGCCGGTGCGCCTGGCGGGTGCGGCATCGCGGCGCAGCCAGACTTCCTGTTCGCCGCGCAGAACCGGGCGCGCGGCTTCGGTGAGCTTTAGCCCGCCATAACCTTCGATGTCCACATTGATGAATCCGGCGGCAACGAGCTGGCGATAGACGCTGCTCCATTGCTGCTGCGCCAGTTCCTTGCCGATGCCGAAAACCGAAAGTTGGTGGTGGTTGAATTGTTCGACCTTGGGCGTGGTTTTCCCCAGCAGCACGTCGATGAGGTGCACGACCCCGAAGCGCTGTCCGGTGCGATAAACGCAGGACAGCGCCATCCGCGCGGCCTCGGTGGCATTCCAGGTATCCACCGGCGACAGACAGTTGTCGCACTGGCCGCAAGTGCCCGGATGTTCTTCGCCAAAGTAGTGCAGGAGGGTCTGGTGGCGACAGGCGTTGGATTCGCAAAAGCCGAGCAAGGCATCCAGCTTTTGCAACTCGACGCGCTTGCGCTCCTCGGGCGCATCACCTGACAGCAGCATCTGGCGCATGGAAACGACATCGCCCAGACCGTAGGCCATCCAGGCATCTGCGGGCAGTCCGTCGCGCCCTGCCCGCCCGGTTTCCTGGTAGTAGCCTTCCATGCTCTTGGGCAGGTCTAGATGGGCGACGAAGCGCACGTTGGGCTTGTCGATGCCCATGCCGAACGCGACCGTGGCGACCATGATCACGCCTTCCTCGCGCAGGAAGCGTTTCTGGTTTGCGTTGCGCGTGGCTGCGTCCAGCCCGGCGTGATACGGCAAGGCATCCCATCCCTGCTGTTGCAGCCAGGCGGCGGTCTCCTCCACTTTCTTGCGCGACAGGCAATACACGATGCCTGCATCGTCGGGATGCTCGGCTTCGAGAAAGGCCTGCAATTGTTTGCGCGCGTTGTCCTTGAGGGTTACGCGATAGCGGATGTTGGGACGGTCAAAGCTGGAAACGAATTGCTGCGCGCTTTCGAGCTTCAGGCGCTCGATAATCTCGCGCCGCGTCGGCGCATCGGCCGTGGCGGTGAGCGCGATGCGCGGCACTTGGGGAAATCGCTCGTGCAATACGGTCAGCGCGCGGTATTCCGGGCGGAAATCGTGGCCCCATTGCGAGACGCAGTGCGCCTCGTCGATGGCGAACAGGGCAATTTTATTTTCCTGTTGCAAACGCTCCACAAGGTTGAGGAACCCTTCCGTCATCAGCCGTTCCGGCGCGACGTACAGCAGTTTCAATTCGCCGCACATCAGTTGCCGCGAAACCTCGCGTGCTTCTTCAGCTTCCAGGCTGGAATTAAGAAAGGCGGCAGCAACCCCGAGTTGTTTGAGCGCGTCCACCTGATCCTGCATCAGGGCGATCAGCGGCGAAACCACGATGCCGACGCCCGCCCGCACCAATGCGGGTATCTGGTAGCACAGCGACTTGCCGCCACCGGTGGGCATCAGCACCAGTGCATCGCCGCCGGAAACCAGATGCCCAATGACGGCCTGCTGCTCGCCGCGAAAAGTGGCGTAACCGAAAATGTCGTGCAGAATCTGCTGCGGGGTACCCGGTGTCATCGTAAGTCAATCAAGCTGCCAGAAGCCGCGAAGCTTACCGTACCCGGACCGGGCTTGGGGCATTCGTGCGCTCACGGTGGTATGATCAAAAAATTAAAAATAATTCAATTGCCCAGAGGAGAAATTTATGCCAATCCGTACTGTCGCCTCCCAACCCTTTCCCGATCAGAAACCCGGCACTTCCGGTTTGCGCAAGAAGGTCAAGGTGTTCCAGAAACCGCACTATCTGGAAAATTTCGTACAGAGCATTTTCGACACGATCGCCGCACCCCAAGGAGCGACCCTGGTGGTGGGCGGCGATGGACGGTTCTACAACCGCACGGCGATCCAGACCATTCTGAAAATGGCGGCCGCCAACGGATTTGGCAAGGTACTGGTCGGCCAGGGCGGAATTCTCTCCACGCCCGCAGCTTCCAACATCATCCGCAAATACCAGACTTATGGCGGCATCATCCTGTCGGCCAGTCACAACCCAGGCGGCCCTGACGGCGACTTCGGCATCAAGTACAACGGCAACAACGGCGGCCCGGCAACCGAGACCGTCACCGAAGCCATCTTCGCCAGAAGCAAGGTCCTTGCGGAATACCGCATCCTCGATGCCGCCGATGTACCGCTGGATAGCACGGGCTCGACCAGGCTCGGCGCACTGCAGGTGGAAGTGATCGATGCGGTCGCCGACTACGCCGGGCTGATGGAATCCCTGTTCGACTTCGGTGCCATTCGCTCCCTGCTGCAAGGCGGCTTCCGCATCCAGTTCGACGCGATGCACGCGGTGACAGGACCCTACGCCCGGGAGATTTTCGTTAACCGCCTCGGCGCGCCCGCCGCCAGCGTGATGAATGCAGTCCCGCTGGAAGACTTCGGCAATGGCCACCCCGACCCCAATCTGACTTACGCGCACGATCTGGTGGAAATCATGTTTGGGCAGAATGCGCCGGATTTCGGTGCCGCCTCGGATGGCGATGGCGACCGCAACATGATTCTCGGTCAGCGTTTCTTTGTAACGCCCTCCGACAGCCTGGCCGTCATCGCCGCGAATGCCACCTTGGCGCCCGGCTATCGCAAAGGTCTGGCGGGAATCGCCCGCTCGATGCCGACCAGCGCGGCGGCGGATCGCGTCGCCCGGGCGCTGAACATTCCCTGCTTCGAAACCCCGACCGGGTGGAAATTTTTCGGCAACCTGATGGATGCGGGCAAAGTCACCCTGTGCGGCGAGGAAAGTTTTGGCACCGGCTCCGACCATGTGCGGGAAAAGGATGGGCTGTGGGCCGTGCTGTTCTGGCTCAACATTCTTGCCGCACGCAAACAGCCGGTGGAAACCATCGTGCGCGAACATTGGGCGCAATATGGCCGCAACTTCTATTCGCGCTACGACTACGAAGCGATCCCGAGCGATGCCGCCAACGGGGTCATGCAGCATTTGCGCGGCAATTTCGCCGCACTGACCGGAAAATCGTTTGGCCATTACACGGTGCAGACCTGCGATGATTTTAGCTACACCGATCCGGTGGACGGCAGTGTCAGCACAAACCAGGGCATCCGCATTCTGTTCAGCGATGGCTCGCGCATCATTTTCCGTCTTTCCGGCACAGGCACGGAAGGGGCGACGTTGCGCGTGTATCTGGAAGCCTTCGAGGCAGATGTCGCGCGTCATCATCTGGATGCGCAAGAAGCGTTGCAGAGCCTGATTCAGATCGCCTTGAACATCTCCGAGCTGCAAACGCGCACCGGGCGCGAGCAGCCGACGGTCATTACTTGAGCGTGCTTGCGGTCGGCGGTGCTGCAACCGATGAAGTTGCGGCACCCTCGATGATCTGAACAAATATCTCGCCTTGTTTGACCATCCCGAGTTCGCTGCGCGCGCGCTCCTCGATGGCATCGGTCCCGCGTTTCAGATCGCGTACTTCTGCATCGAGGGCGGCGTTGCGCTGCTGCGCCTGGTCGTTGATGGTTTTTTGCGTTTCGAGTTTTTGATTGACATCCCACACCTTCAACCAGCTGCCCTTGCCGAACCATAGCGGGTACTGCAACAAAATGACAAGGGCGAGCAGGAAATAGGTGACGGCACGCACGGAACGCCCCCTCGAAACCAACCCGGTTTAGCTTAACTGGTAGAAAGCCTCGCGACCGGGATAGGATGCGCTGTCGCCGAGATCTTCCTCGATGCGCAGCAGTTGGTTGTATTTCGCCAAACGATCAGAGCGCGACAACGATCCGGACTTGATCTGCATCACGTTGGTCGCCACGGCCAGATCGGCGATGGTGGAATCCTCGGTTTCGCCGGAACGGTGCGAAATCACGGCGGTATATCCGGCGCGTTTTGCCATTTCAATGGCAGCAAAGGTCTCGGTCAACGTGCCAATCTGGTTCACCTTGATCAGGATGGAGTTGGCGATGCCCTGCTTGATCCCTTCCCGCAAAATCCTGGTGTTGGTCACGAAGACGTCGTCGCCGACCAGTTGAATCTGCTTGCCCAGGCGCTCGGTCAACATTTTCCAGCCCGGCCAATCCAGCTCGCTCATCCCGTCCTCGATCGAAATGATGGGATACTTGTCCACCCAGGTCGCATACAAATCGACCATCTGCTGCGAGGTCAGCTTCATTCCATCCGCTTTCAGGTGATACAGGCCATCCTGATAGAATTCAGATGCCGCCGGATCCATGGCGATCGCCACATCCGTGCCGGGCACATATCCCGCCGCTTCAATCGCTTCGACGATGACTTTCAGCGCCGCCTCGTTCGAGCCCAGCGCCGGTGCAAAACCGCCTTCATCGCCGACCGTCGTCGGCAACCCGCGTTTGTGCAACACCGCCTTGAGCGAATGGAACACTTCGGCTGCACAGCGGAGCGCTTCGCGGAAGCTGGATGCGCCGACCGGCACAATCATGAATTCCTGCATGTCAGCCCCGCCGGTCGCATGTGCGCCACCATTGATGACGTTCATCATCGGCACCGGCATTTCCATGCGCGCCGCGCCGCCGAGGTAGCGATACAGCGGCAGCCCGGATTCTTCCGCCGCGGCTTTTGCTGCTGCGATGGATACGGCCAGAATGGCGTTGGCGCCGAGGCGACTTTTGGTTGCCGTGCCGTCCAGATCAATCATGGTTTGATCAATGAACGCCTGCTCGGAAACATCCAGACCGATGATCGCTTCGGCGATTTCGGTATTCACATTCTCAACGGCCTTCAGCACGCCCTTGCCCAGATAGCGCTGCTTATCACCATCCCGCAGTTCAACGGCTTCCTTGGTTCCGGTCGAAGCGCCGGATGGCACGGCCGCACGGCCCATCACGCCGGATTCCAAAAGCACATCAGCCTCAACCGTGGGGTTACCACGGGAATCCAGAATCTCACGCGCTACAACATCAACGATTGCACTCATTCTTATTCCTTCTCTCACACATTTCTCAAGTTAAATTTCTCTTCGATAAAACCTTGCTGCTTGACCAAGGCGTCCAGCGCTTTGAGCGTTTGCAACAATTCTTGCAGATGTCCCAACGGAAATGCGTTGGGCCCATCAGACAATGCTTTAGCGGGATCCGGATGGGTCTCCATGAACACGCCCGCCACGCCTGCGGCAACCGCGGCACGCGCCAGCACCGGCACGAATTCGCGCTGCCCGCCGCTCGCCGTACCCTGCCCGCCCGGAAGTTGTACTGAATGGGTGGCATCAAAAACCACCGGACAACCAGTTTCGCGCATCACGGCCAGCGAACGCATGTCCGACACCAGGTTGTTATAACCAAACAATGCGCCACGCTCGCACACCATGATGGTGTCACCGCCGCTCACTTCACGCGCCTTGTCCACCACGTTCTTCATGTCCCACGGCGACAGGAACTGGCCTTTCTTGATGTTCACCGGCTTGCCGGATTTCGCCACCGCATGGATGAAGTCAGTTTGCCGACACAGAAAAGCGGGGGTTTGCAACACATCGACTACAGCCGCCACCGGCCCGATCTCATCCTCATCGTGCACATCGGTCAACACGGGAACACCGATCTGTTTCTTTACCTTGTCCAGAATCTCCAATCCGGCTTCCATGCCAAAACCGCGGAAGGTCTTGCCAGAGCTGCGATTCGCCTTGTCGTAGGAAGATTTGTAGATGAAGGGAATGCCCAGCTTCTGGCAAATCTCCTTCAATTGCCCGGCCGTATCCAGCGCCATCTGCTCGGACTCAATCACGCAGGGGCCGGCGATCAGGAATAGCGGCTTGTGGAGACCCACATCAAAGTTGCACAGTTTCATGCGGCTTCCTTGCGCTTGACTGCCGCTTGCACATACGCCTTGAATAGGGGGTGGCCGACACGCGGGGTCGAGGTGAATTCAGGGTGGAACTGCACGCCCACGAACCAGGGATGCATGCTTTGCGGCAATTCCATCATCTCCGGCAAATCCTCCGACGGGGTGCGTGCTGAAATAATCAAGCCGGATTTTTCCAGGGCGGGAACGTAATGGTTGTTCACTTCGTAGCGATGGCGGTGACGCTCGTTCACTTCGTCGCCATAAATACGTTGCGCCATGGTATTGGGCTTGACCGGACAGCGTTGCGAACCAAGTCGCATGGTACCGCCCAGGTCGGAATCGGCGCTACGCATGGCGACTTTTCCATCGCGGTCCAGCCATTCCGTAATCAGCGCCACCACCGGATGTTCGGTTTCAAGATTGAACTCGGTACTGTTTGCATCTGTCATCCCTGCCACGTGGCGGGCATATTCAATCACGGCGAGTTGCATGCCGAGGCAAATGCCAAGATACGGTATCTTGTTTTCTCGGGCATATTGAATCGCGGCAATTTTGCCTTCCGTACCGCGCACGCCGAATCCACCCGGCACCAGGATCGCATCAAGGTTTATTAAACCTGCAGTGCCTTCGACCTCGATGACTTCTGAATCCAGATATTCGATGTTGACGCGGGTGGATGTATGGATACCCGCATGCCGCAAGGCTTCAATCAAAGACTTGTACGATTCGGTCAGATCAACATATTTGCCGACCATGCCGATCGTGATTTCATGTTGCTGATTCTCCTGTGCCTTGATCAAGTTTTGCCACACCGACAAATCTGCGGGCGGCGCATTCAAGGCAAGCTCTTCGCAAATAATGCGGTCCAAACCCTGCTCATGCAGCATCTGCGGCACTTTGTAGATGCTATCCACGTCCCACATTGAAATAACGCTGTCTTCTCGCACATTGGCGAAGAGCGAAATCTTGGCGCGTTCGTCGTCCGGTATGCGGCGATCCGCACGGCACAACAAGGCTGTCGGGAAAATACCAATCTCGCGCAGCTTCTGCACGCTGTGCTGCGTTGGTTTAGTTTTCAGTTCGCCTGCAGTTGCAATGTAGGGAACCAGCGTCAGGTGGATATAGGCGACCTCATGTCGCCCCATGCGCAATCCCATCTGTCGCGCCGCCTCAAGGAATGGCAGCGACTCAATATCGCCAACCGTACCGCCGATTTCGACGATGGCAACATCCGCCTTGCCATCAAGCGAGGCAGCTGCACCGCGCTCCACGAAGTTCTGAATCTCGTTGGTGATATGCGGAATCACCTGCACGGTCTTCCCCAGATATTCGCCGCGCCGCTCCTTGCGAATCACGCTTTCGTAGATTTGTCCGGTGGTAAAATTGTTGGCCTTGCGCATCTTGGCCGAGATGAAACGTTCGTAATGCCCCAAGTCCAGATCGGTCTCGGCACCATCTTCCGTGACAAACACCTCGCCATGCTGGAACGGGCTCATCGTTCCAGGATCGACGTTGATGTAGGGGTCCAGCTTGAGCATCGTGACCTTGAGACCACGCGACTCGAGGATGGCCGCAAGGGAAGCGGCGGCGATACCTTTTCCCAAAGAAGAAACAACGCCGCCGGTAATAAATATGTACTTGGTCATGGAGTGCAATTGTATCGTAAATCGTTCAAGCTCTCAAAAGAAGAAGGGACAGCAACGCAGTGTATTCGGCAATACAGGAATTCACTGTGTCCATTGTTTGTCCAGTGTTTAAAATCATCTGCCAAAATATTCCGGCCAATAAAAAACCCCCGAGTTTTCACTTGGGGGTTTTTTATTGGTAAGGAGTCTGACGATGACCTACTTTCACATGCGGATGCACACTATCATTGGCGCGAAGTCGTTTCACTGTCCTGTTCGAGATGGGAAGGAGTGGGGCCAACTTGCTATGGTCGTCAGACATAACTGTCGTTGTTTGCTTTGGCTCGTTGAGCTTTGGGCAATCAACATAATCTTGGAAGAAGTAAAGGGTGTTTTGATTGTTGCGAGGCGATTCAATTACTTGCAACTTTACCTAAGGTTATAGGATCAAGCCGCACGGGCAATTAGTATCGGTTAGCTTAACGCATTACTGCGCTTC